>CAYYJL010000193.1:0-5847 GCA_964472245.1 uncultured Ignavibacteriaceae bacterium
CCCACAGCTGAAGCTGTGGGATGTATCTGGTGGGTTGTTGGGGTTTGTGCGGCGGCGAGAGAGTCGCGTTGTGTTTGGATGAAGTGGAATAGAAGTGCTTATGAGTGGTATATATACGGTTTTTGCGCTTCCCCACAGCTGAAGCTGTGGGATGTATCCGGTGGGTTGTTGGGGTTTAGAATGTAGTGTGGTAATTGGTTTTGTTTATAATAATTTAGGATTTATGCTGATGAAATCTCTGATATGTGGTTTGCTTTTAAGTGTTGTGTCTTTTGTGGCGGCACAGAATGCTGACCCGGAATATCGTTCGTATCTGGCACATATAGCTGCGGCGAATAATGCTTTGCGGCTTGATGAGGCGGTGGCGGCTAGACATTGGCTGCATAATGCTCCGGAGAAATTCAGAGGGTGGGAGTGGCAAGTCCTAATGAATAAAACAAGGGGATATGAAAAGGTGATCTCAACAGAGGGGGTGGTTCCGTTGAAATGCGGGTTTTCTCCGGATGGAAAGAAGATAGTTTATGGGTCAGCGGCAGGGCATATCTATATATATGACTATTTTTCAGGTAAAGAGATCAAGAAAATAACGGGGCATACTGGTACAGTATATGCAGCCGATTATACACCGGACGGAAAAAAGATTGTTTCGGTTTCGCGGGATTCTACTATTAGGATATGGGATGCGGAAACCGGTACTGAGATACGAAGGATAGCAGTAAAGGGGCGGGGACTCGCGGATATTGATGTGAGTCCGGACGGCAGAAAAATCCTATATGGTTCGTGGTACCTGAAAGAAAACGGTGTGAAAGGGACAGTATCATTGTGGACAATGGAGGGGGAACTTATCCGTGATGTGGATTTTGAAGTTAAACCGATTGTTTCCGTTAAATTCAGTCCAGACGGCAAAACCTACGCAGTTGGAACCTGGAACTGGTCGCTCCCTGTATGGGATACGGAAACCGGTAAGCTGCTGCACCGGTTTCATTATGATGATGTGCGCGCATATTCTGCTATTGATGATATTGCATACAGTCCGGATGGCAAAAAGATTATTGCTGCAACAAAAAACGGTACACCCAGAGTATGGTCAACGGAAACGGGGGAGATGCTGTTTGATTTGCGCGGGCACAGAAAGGGAGTATTCAGTGCTGCCTGGAGTCCGGATGGCAGGTATATATATACCGGCGGAGCAGACGCGGCTATATATATATGGAACGGAAAGACCGGGGAGTATGTGAATAAATTGTTCGGGCATGAATCAACAGTGACCAGTATTGCGTTTAATCCATCTTCGGGTAATCTTATTTCCGGGTCAATGGATAATACTGTGCGTTATTGGAATCCATATGCTGGTCTTGAGTTTGCCGATAGGGAGTACCGGTCATCATCTATATATGCATTTGCTGTTTCTCCGGACGGAAAATATCTTGCAATGTCTGGCTCCGACACGACTATCGCACTTTGGAATGCACATACAGGAAGACCGGTAAAACATATAAAAGCCCTACCCGAATTGCTGAATGCACTCGCATTTTCGCCCTCCGGCAATACGTTGATTGGCGCAAACTGGAATAAAGAGGTTGTAATATGGGATGTTAACAGTGGTAACGTGCAATCCCGGCTGGAGAGAATGAGCGGTGGCAGCAGCGATGTCTGCTTTTCGCCGGACGGAAAATATGCAGCATCGGTTTCAACTGAAAAAGCAGTATTGCTTTGGAGCGCATTAGACGGACATCTTTCAGGTAAAGGATTACTCAGCGGCAGGCCGTATTCTCTCGCTTTCAGTAAAGATACTAAAGAACTGATAGCGGGTTCATCCGATGGTACATTACGTTTCTTTTCAGTTCCGAGAATGGATTCTGTGCGGAGTGTAAAAGTGAATAATATACAGAGCAACAGGATTGATATATCTCCGGACGGGTCAATCATTGCAGTTGCGGGCGAGAACAGCCGTACATTGTTGATTGACTATAAAACAGGAAATATTATTAAGGAATTACGCGGGCATTCTCAGAGAGTGTGGGATGTAAAATTCCATCCTTCCGGAAAAATGCTGGCAACAGCCGGTGCTGATTTAACGGTACGGATATGGGATATTGCAACGGGTGAAACAGTGCTGGTCTTGTCTGATTTTAGCAATCCTGTGTATAATATACAGTTTAGTCCGGACGGGACAAGATTGTATGCAAACTCCAGCGGTTCAGAGATTATTGTGTATGACGGGTCTGCGGTCAAATAATATCACGGATTCAGACGGATTGCCTTCGATTGAACTCGGGCACCGACCGGGATTACACGGATGGAGTATGGGGGTGTTTGTGCTGAGGTGTGGGATGTATCTACCTCCGTTGTTGGGTTAAACTATAAAAGACAACACCCCATCTCTAGTATAGAGAAGGGGCCGGGGGATGAGTCAGCCGAGCAGCTGGAGGACTCTGAATTACGATATACACACTTCAAATAGTTGTGAGTGGTTCGGTTGGTTGGAAATGTATATATATAAATTCTTCGCGTTCCCCACAGCTGAAGCTTTGAGATGTATTTGGTGAGTGGTTAAAGTTTTTGCGGCTGCGTAAGATTTACGTCATACATGGATGCGCAGAGTAGAGGCGTTGATGAGTAGTATGTATCCGGTTGTATCTTGTGGGTTGTTTTGGTTTGAAGGGAAGAGAGACAGTTGCTTTGTGTTTGGATGCAGGGGAGCAGAAGCGCTGATGAGTGGTATATATACGGTTTTTGCACTACCCCACAGTTGAAACTGTGGGATGTATCTTGTGAGTTGTTGCGGTTTGTGCGGCGGAGAGAGAGTTGCGTCGTGTTTGGAGGCAGCGGTTTTAAGGCACAGTGAGACAGAATATATACGATTTCTCCCGCTGCCCCACAGCTGAAGCTGTGGGATGTATTTGGTGGGTTGTTTGGGTTTGTGCGGCGGAGAGAGACTTGTGTTATCCATGGATGCGAAGGAGTAGGGGGTATGGATGGGTGGTATATATGAGGGCTTCCTGCTGCCCCACAGCTAAAGCTGTGGGATGTATCTGGTGGGTTGTTAAGGTTTGTGCGGTGGAGAGAGGGTCACATGGTATACGAATGATGTGAAGTAAAAGTCCTGATTGGTGGTATATAAGCGGGCTTCCTTTTGCCCAACGTCCGAAGAAGTTGGTTGTTTTAGGAGGGGTTGACAGCCGGTTCCGCTGCCCCGGTGTTGCGTTTGTTGACAGGTGAGGGGCGGGTAATCCTAAAAAATATTTGTGGAAGTTGAGTAATATATTTGGAAAAATAGTTAAGTTATTATACACAAATATTAATATTCTTAACTTTTTTATTGGGTGAACCGTGAGAATAAAAGGGATTGTTTCCTCTGGTATAAGTTTATTTTCTATCACATTATTATTCATTGTATTTATCTTCAACAGTGCAAGCGGGCAGGTGCAAAAAGTTCCTGTTCCGGGTACTGCATTTCCTCTGCAGGCGGCGGCATTAGTTTCAGCTCCGGGCGGGGTCATGCATCTTTTCTGGGTACACGACTCGACAGCTACTACAAGAACTTTTAATTATACTCGGTATAATGGCAGCAGCTGGACGGGAGAAAGAACTGCTATTTTTTCTACCACAGGAACTTTTACAGATTCTCTCTTCAGCATAGCTGCCGTGCGGCTCAGTTCAGGACGGCTGGTGGCAATATGGAGATTTAACTTTACTCATTTGACCTACTCTGATGATAACGGCGCAACATGGTCTGCTCCTATGGAGTTGCCAACAGGAACCTCTGCTCTTTCAAGACGGCAGGCAGTTTCCGGTGGGTTAACGGTCAATCAGGCAGGAACACTTATATACGGATATGTAAGATCCGGAGTCATGCGGAGAATAACCAGCACGGATAACGGTGTCACCTGGTCAGCAGAAGAAACTTTAAATAGTACAGTTACCAATGCAGTCAGCGGCAGTGTGCTGGAATCATCTGCGGGAAAATTAACAGCAATATACTCCGTTAAATCAGCTCAGGGAGGAACGATATTTTCTGTCCGCAGTGAAGACGGAGGCAGTACCTGGGGAACTCCGCTAGGGATAACACCTTCCGGAGATTACTCAGCGGAACCGAAGATAGTAAAGACCGCCGGTGATTCTATTATTGTCCTTTACGAAAAACTTGTAAAAACACCTTTCGCAAATACATATCAACGGGATTTATATACCGCAGTCAGCAGCAATGGCGGAACAACCTGGTCTGCGGAGCAGCAACTGACAAAATATACGGGCAATGACCGCTTCGCAAATGTGCAGCAAGGATCAGTGTATTATACTTTTTTAACATCACGCGATAACACTACAAAGGGGATTTATTATAATTCACTTTACAGCAGGAATGATGAACCCGCACCACCTGTGGTATATGGTACCTCCTTCCATACGGAAGGCAATCCCCCTAACAAACTGCTTGTAAGAGTTAAAATCACAGATACCGATTTTCAGAGTGCGGCTTCTATGGTTTCTGTAAATCTTGGAACACCAACACAATATGTGTTAAATGATGCCGGTACGGGCGGAGACTCAGTAGCAGGAGATAAAATATACAGCACGGTAATTGAAAACCTGTCCGAGGGCAACAGGATAACAAACATTATTTCTGCAAGTGACGCAGCGGGAAATATATTGACACTCCCTCCCTTTAACCATTTCATTCCATTGCCTCAGTACATCAGCACCGCAACTATAGAAGCGGGCAGAATAAAAATTCCCTTTGATAGTAAAGGGGCTATTGGGGATATCCCAAATAGCTCGGGAACTTTTGATAATAAATTAATCCTGTATTCATCGGGATTCATTCTATCCGGAAGGAACAGCAGCGGTATATGGGCAAATGGTGTATTTGGAGCGTCACTGATAAAAGATTACCTGCCCGGAAAAGTTGGCGGGCTTGCCGAAGATCCCCTCAATCAAATATATACCGTGAAATCCACTGATGTACCGTTTGGTGATGCATGGCAGCGATACCGGTATGCCACACTGAATGGCGCTGATTTTTATGACGGCAACGGAGATGGTGTATATACACCGTTTGATTTGAACCTGAACGGAGTATGGGATGCCAATGAAGATGCACCGCCTTTGATTGGAGATTCTTATTCCTATACCGTGTTTAATGATGCAGCTCCTTCTTCTGGCAGAAGATTTACTTCCATGAGTCCAATGGGTTTTGAAGTAAAGCAGAGTATATTTATGAAATCCGTTCCGGAAGCAAACTTCAGAGATGTAGTTTATATCCGATATACTTTGAATTATAAAGGAACCGAAGATTATCTGGATTCGGTAATATTCTCCTGTATTGCGGATCCTGATTTAGGCGATTATAATGATGATCAGGTGGGATACGATTTGCTCCGTGCCGGAGGATATGTTTATAATAGCACTCGGGATGTGCAATTTGGCGATCGAGCTCCTTCACTTATGATTACCATGCTGCAGCCGCCTTTTACCTATGAGCCCGGTGTGACCTATCAGGATGTAAACAACAATGGGATATATGATCACGGAACCGATATTGCTCTTGACACTTCTTATGTTCAGTATGGCCCGGTTTTAGGACAGAAGACGGCACACGGAGCAAAATATATTCCGGTATCGTCATTTATACACTATATCCAGTCAAATCCTAACATGGGCGATCCAGCCACTCCTGACCAAATGAGAAATTTACAGCGGGGCGGAACAACTACATTGGGCGTACCTATTGATCCATGTACCTGGGCTTACGGAAACGGAAGCACGCTCGGTGACTGTGGAACGCTGGATCCGAAATTTCTTTACACGGGGTCTCCGTCGGGATTGTCGGGCTGGTTAAACACGAAC
>CAYYJL010000194.1:0-1721 GCA_964472245.1 uncultured Ignavibacteriaceae bacterium
TGAAAGTATTCACAAAGGGAAAGGTTGTGATGGGTTTTTTCCCCCAATGGAGCGCAGAAACAACAATGGTTTATATCAAAAAAAGAGCAGACCGGCGAAGGTCTGCTCTTTCAGGGGATATGTTATATATATCAGAAATTGATGGAGAGACGGGTGAAATAGAACCTGCCGCTGAAGCCCATCTGAACAGCATCCCACAGACCGCCGGATTCGGTTTCTGTGTCTGCCTGTGCATCAGGGTATTCATCCAAAAGGTTTACTGCTCCTGCGGTGAGGGTCAGGTTTTTGGAGAGTTTGTATGAAAGTGACAGATCCATGCTCATTTTAGCATTGTATATATCTTCCGTATCAAGCCAGTCAATCAGTGTAACTTTGCCGAAGTAAATGGCTTTGAGTGAAGCACTGAATTTATCCATGCTGTAATCCGCACCAAAGGTCATTTTAACCGGCGGGGCTGAGGCAAGCAGGAAGTACTGTTCGCGTTTTCCGAAGTATATATCCTTCTTGGATGCAAGGCGGGGTGTGGTTTTAACGTCACCAAGCTCCATATCGTTAAAGTTTCCAGCCAGTGAAAGACCAAGGGTATTATCACCCATAGGGTGTTTGTAGGAAAGAATGACATCCAATCCGCTGGTTTTGGTATCAAGTGCGTTGGTAAAGAACTGAGCAGCACCAACGCCTATTCTCTGCAGGTCGGCTCCGATATCAGGGTCTGTATCCTCAAATGCACCGGTGAGTACAATACGGTCTTTAATTTCAACCATATATCCGTCAATAGTAGCAACAAAGTTTCCATAATTGGCGGTGAATCCCAAGCTGAGGTTTGTTGCTGTTTCCTGCTTAAGAGCGGGGATGCCGAGTGCCCTTGTGATAGGACTGTTGTTTTTGGCAATCAGTTTATCAACAGGGGTTCCGGAAACGAAATCAGTAAAGGTTGAATTGAAATATATCTGTGCGAGCGAAGGCGCACGGAAGCCGGTGGAAAATGAACCGCGCAGCGCAATCTGATTATTAATCATGTATCTGGTTGCAAATTTTGCGTTGATGGTATTGCCGAAATCCGCATAATGTTCATAACGGAGTGCCGCGCCGAGCATCCATGCAGCATTAACATCCAACTCAACATCTGCATAGGCACCAAGGTTAGAGCGGAACTCATCCAGTTCATTTTCGGGACGGAAGCCGGGGAATCCCTGTGAGCCGCCCGGTCTGCCGAGTGCATCGTACTGGACAACTCTGCCGTTAATAACAGTATCTATAACTCCGTAATTTTTCCAGGAGCCCTCATCACCGGCAAAGATAGTGTAGTTTTCCACGCGCCATTCCAGACCCGCAGCAACGTTAAGCCCGTGCGCAACATCCTTAAAAAATTTGCTGGCGTTTGCTGAGGCACTGTTCTGCATGAGTGAGAATCCGCCTGCATCAAAACGGGTTGGAGATTTTTCCAAAAGGGAAGCATTAAGAGTTCCGTCTATGATATAATGGAAACGGTTAACACCGATGGTATTGTTAAAATCCATCTTCCAATCGTGCAGCTGCGTATTGAATCCGCCGGAAACAGAATAGTCTCTGATGGTGGATTGTATATGCGGGTTAAAACCATTCGGATATATAGCAGGTACGTTACGGTCGCTGTCCGGGTCCCGAGTCCATGCATACGCATCAGACTCGCGGTGGTTTAAGCCGCCGAATGCATAAAACACAGCATTGCTGCCGGCGGT
>CAYYJL010000194.1:1731-5791 GCA_964472245.1 uncultured Ignavibacteriaceae bacterium
TCTTTTTTAATCACAAAATTTTTGTGATTAAAAAAGATTGCGTAATTATCCAGTGATGCATCACCGAATTCTTTTCTGTATATATCGTACTTTGCAGGATCTGCCGGCCGGTTTGTCTTTCCCTTGCGGAGATAATCTCCCGTAAAGTTAAAAAAGCCCTCTTCGCCGATGGCAAAACCGTAGTTGCCGCTCATGTTGAATTCTTCACCGTCATAATCCCTGTCAGTTCTGAATTTAGATTGCCGCGCACCGCTTCCGATGGATCCGGTGAATTTATTAACAGAGGATTTCAGATGCACGTTAACAACGCCTGCAATTGCATCAGAGCCGTACTGTGCAGAAGCGCCGTCGCGCAAAATTTCCACACGGTCAATTGCAAAGGCGGGGATTGCATTTAAATCCGTACCTGTGTTGCCTCTGCCTCTGGTGCCGAATATATTAATGAGAGAAGACTGATGCCTGCGCCATCCGTTAAGCAGCACCAATGTCTGATCCGGACCGAGTCCGCGCAGTGTGGCGGGGTCCACATGATCTGCACCATCGGCACCGGACTGCCTGTTGGAGTTGAAGGAAGGGGCAGCAAACTGCATAATCTGGTTAACATCAAAGTGGCCTCCGCTGGCAGCGAGTGATTCAAACTCGAATACATCCACCGGCACTGGAGTTTCCACAACCGTCCGTTTACCGCTGCGGGTACCAAGAACAAATACTTCGCCAAGCTCTACACCTTCATCAAGTGTAACATTAAGCTGTGTGCGGCCTGCGGGTCTTATCTCCATCTTTTTATATCCGACCATGCTGAAAACAAGCACTGCATCGGCTGAAGGAACAGAGATGGAGTAAGAACCGTTGTCACCGGTTGTTGTTCCGGTGGAGGTTCCTTTTACAAGGATGTTAACTCCGGCAAGTGCGTCACCGCGGGAATCAGTTACCTTTCCGGTAACGGATGTTCCCTGGGCCAGCAGAATATCCGGAAGCAGGAATGTGAGAATTAGGAAAAGATATGTGAAGCGTTTCATCATCAGTACTCCTGATAGTTAGTAATGAAATAGATATGTGTGGGAAAATCGTTAACAATAAATAAGACCTGTCGGGAAGGCAAATAATTGTGCGATCCCGTCCGGACAGGACGGAGCACACCCTTGGTAAGAATAAAACAACAGTTCAAATGCCCTCGACAAAAGATTTGAAATATTAGCGGGATTAATATAAGATAGAATAGGATATAGATGTAAATATTTTTTACGCATTTGCTTGTCTGTTGCTAATGAAAGATGGCAGCGGTAACTTACATAACTATGATAAAACAACTCTCTTGCTCCGGAAGCAGCATACCGTATTGTAAGATTATCTGGATACTCTTTCTCTTATCCCTGGTACTTTGGGGGCAGGATAAAAAGGAGCTGATAACTATCACCGCCGCGGGGGATATTATGATGGGAAGTGTGTATCCAAAGCCGAAGCTGCCGCCTGCGGGAGGGAAGTATCTTTTTGACTCCGTGGCGGCAATTCTGAAAAGGGGGGATATTGTTTTCGGGAATCTGGAGGGGACACTTTCTGATTATGAGGGTGAGCCGAAGGGCTGCAGGGATACTGCCAACTGTTACCGTTTCCGTTCGCCGGAAAGTTACGGCGGGAATCTGGCCGCAGCAGGATTTAACCTGATGAGCATTGCCAACAACCATATATATGATTTTGGCGCAAGCGGAGAAAGCAGAACACGTGCTGTGCTTGGTTCACGCAATATATATCACGCCGGCACGCTCAACAAGCCGTATACATTCATGCGGGTAAAGGGGAAGAGGATTGCATTTTGTGCATTTGCCCCTAATGCGGGAACGGTGGATATCAATGATACAGATTCCGCCGCAGGGCTTGTGCGCATGCTGAAGGACAGTGCGGATATTGTGATTGTCTCATTCCATGGCGGAGCGGAGGGGGCTGACTACCGCCGCGTATATAAAGGAATGGAAATGTATCTGGGAGAAAAGAGGGGTGACTTGGTAAAGTTTGCTCATGCAGTCATTGATGCGGGAGCCGATGTTGTGCTCGGCCACGGACCGCATGTTACACGGGCTATGGAGATATATAAAAACAGAGTGATTGCTTACAGTATGGGGAACTTCTGCACCTGGGGAGGGATGAATATAAGCGGAGTTAACGGTATTGCCCCGCTGCTGGAGCTGCGCATTAACGGGAGCGGAGAATTCATTGACGGGGTTATACATCCCATTAAACAAATAGAGCGCGGCAGACCCATTATAGATAAAACAGGCAGAGCAATAAAGGAAATCCGCCGGCTCACCAGTCTGGACTTTCCGGATACACCGCTCAAAATAAGTGAGACAGGCGAGCTGGGTAGGTAGAAGGCGGGAGGTGTACCTAAGCCCGGGAAAGCTTCCGGTGAAAATTATCATCCGATGATACAAATTTTTCTGAAGCGGGGTTTTATTTTTGTTGACAGGATTTGATGGAATAGGCGGCGGGGGCGGGAGATTTTTCTTGTGGAATTAATCCCGGCAAACTATTTTTTGATGAGGTATAATTAGTCTTTCTTACGTTACTGTGTTGTTACATTTTTAGTGCGGCTTACATAATGTATTGAAAGGTAAAGGGATCTTAGAAGTACCATCTTTTCAGCGGGGAAAATTGTTCCTGCAGAAAACCTTCTCCTGACAATATTTTTCTTTACAGTAATCTATGCAAAAAGTTACTGCGCATTGAGCTCATGATCACAGGAAAAAACAATTTAAATTCTAACCGGAGGAAATCATTTGAAAAGAAGACAAAGATACATAAAGCGGGCAGCTGCGGATGACGAGGGAACCGTTAAAAAGAGCATGGAAAACTCTCTGATTGTAAGAAAATTTTCAGAATCGGAGGATAAGCTTCTGAAGGATTATCTCTACCGCCTGAGCATGGACGAGCTGAAGGACGACAGGATTTCAGTAACCAGAATGATGTCTCTCAGCGGCAGGGAAAAGGATTTTCTGCGCCATCCGTATGTGAGTCTGGACAGGTCCATGGGTTTAAATCTGTTCGGTGACGATAACCTTATAGTCTCTGTGCGGGAGCAGAATAAAGAGTATGAGCTGTTCTTTGTATCGAATTATTCTATGACGGATGGAGAGGTGGACTACAAGGTTTCAATCGCAGGATTTACTGCCGAATCAGATTCTCCCGATTCATTGTTTCATTATATAAAAGAGCAGTCCATCAGGCACTCTATATATAAAGGAAAAATCCTGAGCATGAAAGAAGGCAACATAACATTACAGGAGCGCATGCAGGAGACAACTAGCAGAACGCTCGAGGATATATATCTCCCCGAGTCGTATCTGCATCAATTACGCCGGTTTATCCATGCGCTGAAAAACAGCACCGGTGACGGAAAGTCCCTCAGATTTCTGCTGAACGGCAGACCCGGGACGGGGAAAACCGAACTGACCCGCGCCATTATCTCTGCGGTGGCAGGAGATACAACGATATTAATCGCCCAGGGTGCCGACTGCCCCGTAAACAAAGTCTTTGATTTTATCTCACTCTTCCCGAATTCACTGCTCATCATTGATGATATTGATTTCATTGCAGAAGACAGAAAAGTTAATATAGACAAGATATCACTTGGCAACCTGCTCCAGGTTTTGGACGGATATATACCAAACGATGTGTTTGTGATAGCCACTACCAATGATTACCGGCTGGTGGATGAAGCAGCATCACGTCCGGGCAGATTTGACCTCATTCTCGATATCCCGGAAATTGAAACACACCGTTACGACCAGCTCATCCGCAGGGAAACCGACGATGAGGAAATAATCTCGCTGTTTACCGAGGGTGTCCGCAGCAGAATGAAAAGCAGCCGCATTACCGGTGCATTTATTGTTAACCTGATAAAGCAGTTAAAAGGACTGAAGGAGATGGAGGGAAATATCTCTCCCGAGGGACTTGAAAACATACTCGATTTAACCCTGCGCGGAGCCAAACGAAGCCACCTCTCCCCTGATATAGGATTCAATTGAAAACCTGGCAACCGGGTCTGTATATATAAGAATCACAT
>CAYYJL010000195.1:0-5784 GCA_964472245.1 uncultured Ignavibacteriaceae bacterium
CCGTTAAATACTATGGTTAGTTCACCGCCTGCAGAATGCATCGGCTGATGACCAAGTTCAGACAAATCTAAAATGCTTAACCGGACAAAACCAAAACCAGTGGAGTTATCTGTATATACACCTTCATCATCCGGACCCCTGTGCTTCATTACCTTCATCATCCCTCTGAGTGCAGATTCATCAGCGGGGGCTCCGTCAAAACGGATAATTCCTGCTATGCCGCACATATCAGAGAGAGGGTTTTTCTGCTTCTATTTCCTTATAAACGGAAACAAGTTTTTTTGTCAGTGAATCCATATCATAGCCAATCTCAAGCAGACGGTTTCTGCCTTCAGTTCTTCCACCCGGAATTTGTGATGCTTTTAGTATTGCGTCGGCTACTTCCCGGACTTCAAATCCGGTTACAAAATTGCCATCAACTCCAGCTACCACATCACTCACATCGCCTACGTTTGTAGAAACGACAGGAATATTGGCAGCCATTGCTTCTTTAACCGACTGTGGTGATCCTTCCCGTATGGAAGTAAGCAAAAACACATCTGCCGCATTAAAATAATAATTTAACTTTTCTGCCGGGATTCCCTTAAATTCGACCAAAGTAAACTTATGCCCCTCTGCTTCAAGCAATTTTACTGCATCAAAGGCAAGCTGCGGATTCTTTTCCGGTCTGTCAAATCGTGAAGCAAAAAATATATACTTCTCTTCCTGATTCCAGCCAAGCTCTTTTCTTGCTTCATCCCTGTTAACAGGAAAAAATTTGTCCAAATCAACACCATATTGAATCATTCTTCCCTTTTCAGGATTTCCCGCAAGCTCCATCAATTTTTTGCTTACAAAAATGAGGCGTTTTGCCCGTCTGAAGGTAAGCAGTTTAGCTGCCCTCCTGAAGTTTTTCCGGTTTATATCGCAGCCGATGAACGAGATAACAGATGGTGTGCTGCTTTGAAACAATGCGACAACACCTGCCCAGATAAAGTGCGCATGAACAACATCGTAATGTTTTTCTTTAACAAACTTGCGGAGCTTCATCGCATATTTCAGATAGCCGGATATTCCCTTCTCTTTGATGGGGAATAAATCCGTTTCAATCCCGTATTTACGCAGAGCATCTGCCTGCTCCTTAACAAAAGAGTTCATGCCAAGTTCGGAAGTTCCGCTGGCAACCATCAATACTCTCATGGCTGTTTTAACATCCTTTTAATTCCTTCATATATAGTCACTTTAGGTTTCCACTTCAGGTACTTTTCCGCTTTGGATATATCGGCAACTGTATCCAAAATTTCATTTGGCCTGGTTTCATTGGAAAACTCCACTGATATATCCTTACCTGATTCAGTTCTCACAATCTCCACAAGTTCAGAGATAGAATAACTTTTTCCATAACCGATATTAAATATCTCGCACCCTTTCGGTTCATACCGTACTGCTGCACAGTATGCATCTATCATATCATCAAGATATACCAGATCCCGCTTTGGGCGGGGGTCTTTGAGCGCAATATTACCTGTTTTAGACTGCTTAATAATCATTGGCAGCAGAAAATTTTCATTCTGCCCCGGTCCGTATATGTTAAACGGACGCAGTATCACTGATTTCAATTTGAAATCCCTGGCGTAAGCTGCACAAAGCTCTTCTCCGAAAATCTTGGACTGTGCATAGGGGTTAAACCCCGTTATGGGATGCTCCTCATTTATCGGAAAATATTGCGGAGCACCGAATACATATGATGATGCATAGATCATTTTGGCTTCATTTACCCGGCATAATTCTAAAATATTAAGGGTTCCCATGAAGTTTGTTTCATAAAAATCCCTGGGGTATTTATAAGAATCCGGTACAAAAGAGCGCGCTGCCAGGTGTATAGCCACATCAAATTTGGGGAGACCCTGCAGATGTGAGTAGTCACCAATGTTCACACCATTTACAATATCAAGTTCGGCAACCGTGTGTCCCGATTCTGCCAATTTCCTGCAAAGGATTTTGCCCACAAACCCGGAAGCTCCGGTAACCATAATTACTTTACCGGGCATTAAAATTTATCCATAAAATCATTACATGCTTTTTCATAATCTTCCGGACGCCCTATATCCAGCCAATAGTCATCGTGCAGGTATCCTCCCACATTATTGCCCCCCCCTTTTACCGCCTGAATTAAATCCGGAGCGGTAATAAAAGAATCTCTTTTTTCCGGAAGATACTTGAGTGCAGCCGGTTCAAACATATAAATACCGGTGCTGACCAGATAATTTATTTCCGGTTTTTCACTCCATGTAGTGAACTGATTCTTTTCATCAATTTCAACCACGCCGTAATCGATATATACTGTTCTCTTGGAGAGTGTTATTGTGGCATAATTCCCATTGTTCTTATGGAAATTCAAAAGCTTTTTATAGTCAACATTTGCAAGCACATCGCCGTTCATAAGGATAAAGGTTTCATCCAACCGCTCCTTAACCATATTCAGAGGTCCGGCAGTTCCTAAAGGTGTGTCTTCCTTAGTGTAAGTGATTGATACTCCAAACTTTGAGCCGTCGCCAAAAAATACACGGATTAGTTCTTCCAGATGCCCGGTGGCAATGATAATTTCTTTAATTCCGCTATCCCTTAACTGTGAAATTACGATTTCCAATATTGGTTTATCACCAATGGGCATAAGCGGCTTTGGAAAGTTGGTAGTGTAAGGGCGGAGGCGGGTTCCTTTTCCGCCGGCTAATAATACTGCTTTCATCTTATATATTATATATTTCCGGTTTATACAAATTAATATGCTGCTTTATCCATTCTACGGTTTCCTTAAGTCCGGAATCCACCGTGTAATTCGGCTTCCATCCTGTTTCTTTCATGATCTTCTTGTTATCACACCACAACCGTTCAACTTCACTTGCCCCCGGTCTTACCCGGATTTCATCAGTCAGCACTTCAACAGATGTGCCGATGATTCCGGCAATTTTCTGCACAAGATCACCAACCGAAATTTCTTCATTCATTCCGATATTGGTAATTTCTCCATACAAACCTTTGGCATCAGCAATTGCAAGAAAACCTGCAGCAGTATCCTTTACATAGGTTAAATCTCTTGTCGGTGTAAGGTTTCCAAGTTTCAGCTGTTTCTTTCCGCTTAATATCTGAGATATAACAGTCGGGATAATTGCTCTTGCAGACTGGCGCGGGCCGTATGTGTTAAATGGACGAACAATTTTTACAGGAAGATTAAACGACCTGTAATAGCTGATTGATATCTGGTCCGCCGCAATTTTACTCGCTGAATAAGGTGACTGCCCTACCATCGGATGATTTTCATCAATAGGTACATATTGTGCAGTACCATATGTTTCCGAGGTAGAGGTTACCAGAATTTTTTCTGTACCAAGTTCCCGGGTTGACTGAAGTATATTGTAAGTACCCGTTATATTTGTTTCTATATATGCTTTAGGGGATACATATGAATATGGTATTCCGATCAGTGCAGCAAGGTGAAATACCTGATCACATCCCTTAACAGCGGCGTGGACTGAATCATAATCCCTTATATCTCCGGTTATCACTTCAATTTCATTCATAATACCGGAATCTTCCAGCCAGCCCCAGCTATTCTTTGAGTTATAATGCACAAATGCGCGGACAGAATATCCTGCCTTTACACATGCTTCTGTTAAATTAGATCCAATGAAGCCGCCGGCTCCGGTTATTAATAATTTCTTCATTTATTTACTCTTTCCTGTAAGTTCCTGCAGTGCAAACCGGAAACTTATTGCATGATAGAATTTTAATTTATTTTCCTTGTATTTTTCTCCGGTGAATATTTCCCGGAAATTGGCAGGGAAATAACTTTTGTCTCCGGTAAAATTATTTATGGATTCTTCAATAATCGGTTTTGTCCATTCAAATGAGTTGAAGGTATCATCACCTGCTGCATTATACTTTCTTGCTTTTTTTACACCTTTATATATCTGGTAATAGTTATATGGAAAGATTTTCAGCAAATCACCGGGAGTATACCCTCTGTCAAGTTCTATATCCAGCAGAGCAGGTTTATATTTTTTCATGATATGAGCATAAAGGAGCTGCCCTTTACGTCTTTTAAATTTACTCTTTTTAAGAAATCCGTTATACATTCCTGCAAAAGGAGTTTTATACATCAAAGCCACTAAATCATCATCAAGATAAGGAAATCTGGTTGTAACAAAAGCACGTTCAGACTGAATTTCCTGCATGAAGTACTTTCTGATTCCCTCATTGATTATGAAAAAGAAGTACCTGGTTATTTTGTCATATTTCTGATAAGGGGCAATATAAGTTTTGTATATCAGCTGTTTAAGTTCATCAGCTGTGTCAAAAACATGATCAGCCAAAAATCCAACCTTTTTAAGACGTGCTATTGCGGTATCAAACCCCTCTTCCCAATTATCTGCAAGAAAGAGTGTATCTGCGTATTCATTAGCGATAATATCCGTAACATGCAGCGGCCTCAGTATCTCGCTGCCAAACAATCCGGTCACTGCCACATTGGAATATTCATTCAACGTGCTAAACGCATAGGGATAATTAGCTCTGTTAACAGGGGCTGTAAAGTTAGAAAACTCCAAGGCAAGTTTGGAATACCGGCTGTACTGATTAACAAATGCATCATCCAAAGGAACATTCTGATAATTAATCCCCAGTTTCTCCTTAATCTGCATTGGCACATCAATTTGTTTGCTGCCGGGCATTCCATACGAATAACAGAGGAAATTTTCTACCGGTTTTCTTATCATGGCAACATTAGTACGCCCGTCAAACCCGCCTGTGAGTGAAACTAATACGTTTTCAGAATCCGATGTATACAAGTCAACATTTTCAAATAACTGGGTGCTGAGTACCTCTAATGATTCTGATTTACTCAATAATTTCTCATTATACAGTTCTTCTACTGTCCAGTAAGTATGAACTGAACTAGCGAAACTGCTAAAGCTGTATATCTTGCCGTTTTCTGTCTGCCGGATACCCTCAAAGTAAGTGTTATCACCAAGAAAATAATCAAAGTAATATAATTGTAAAATTGCGGCTTTATTGATTTCCGTTGAAACTATACCGGTGCTGATTATCTGCCTGACAGAAGAAGAGATAATCAATAATCCGTCAGAAAAATAGTAATAAAAAGGTATAACATTTAGTCTGTCTGTAATCACTTGAAGAGAATTGGCTTCAGCATCAAACCTGACAATGCAAAAACTTCCCTTTATATACGCAACCGCATTCTGTTCATCTGCTCTAAACAGTTCATGTACTTCACTTGCGCTTAATCTTTTATTGGGCCTGCCGGTTTTTGTTCTATGGGCATTGTTAGAAAATACTGAACCGTAACAAATGGTTGTCATTGTACCGGACGTGAAGATATTCTCAGTCTTTTCCGGCCGTTCAAGGTACTTAATCAAAAAATCATCGCCGCTGACAACTTTCTCTTCTCCCTTAATTCCTTCATAATTCTTATGGGAAAAGAAGGATGGAATATTGTTTTGCCTGCCGGACTTATTAAAATCTATAATCTGTATGAAATCGAAAATCATTATTTTGTAAAAAGAAGCTTAATTCCTGAAATAATCTGTTTTGCCGATATAATAAGGCGTTCTTTAGTTCCTACTATCGGAATAATTTCCCCGGATTTATTTGTTTTGAGCAATCCCTCAATAGATTCAGCACAGCTTTGTACTATATACCCGTAAGATGCCGCTTTTACTCTCTCCCTGGAATAAAATGCATCCGGCGCCAACGTATTAGCTGTTACATTTTTTCCGGTTCTCCGTA
>CAYYJL010000196.1:0-5733 GCA_964472245.1 uncultured Ignavibacteriaceae bacterium
CAATACCGCTGTTTTGATTTTATCTGAGTGTTGTTCAAGAGTCTGCAGGTCTTGTAAATTATACAATCCGCAGACACCATGCAGGTTCTCCCCTTCCCAGCCAAAACGGTTGCTTTGGGAGCCGGTTGCTATAACTAATTTTTTATATGGTATTTCTTCCCCGCTGGCAAGTTTCACACATCTATCACCGGGTATAACAGATATCACTCTCCCCTTTTTGAGTGCTATGCGGTTTTTGTTCCAGAAAAAATCTTCATACGGTTTTGTATGTTCATATTTCATGTGACCCATGTATATATACATCAGAGCGGGACGGGAATAAAAATGTTCCGATTCTTCGGAAATTACCAATATCGAAACATCACTTTTCTTTCGCACCTCACGGGCTGCGGTAATACCCGTTATACCGTTTCCTATGATAACCAGATCAGGCATCCTAAACCTTTCTTAAGTTTCTGATACAAAATTACACGAGAGCGGAGGAGAAAAATGTCATCCGAATGACAGAGAGGAAGATTATTACTCGGTCACTAAAAATTTGTAAATAAGGTAGCCAAAGTTGACCTGCATCACGCCGAATGCGATACCGCTGTAAATATCATACTTTTTAGTCTTATCCAAATAAGTATTATTGCCGGTAACCTGATATGAATCAAAGTTCTCATCCGCTTTTATCTTTAAGTAGGCAGCCGTACCGCCAAAGACAATAATTGCAGCTGACACCAATTGGAATGTGTTTGTCTCAAAAAATAATTCCCCCGGCACTGCCGGCAACTTGGTTAATGCAATATCATGCCTTCCGGATTTGCCTGATAAGCTTAAAACTGCAGGTTCATATCCCTTCTTCCGAATGGTGACATTCCTGGTTGGCGTAAGTTTTAGAGGAGAATACCCTATTAAAACAGTATCTGAATAAACAGCAGCATTGTCAGGGTTGGTAACTAATGTTATTATTGAATCAGCATGTGCAGTATTTAATTCAGAAAACCCAGCCAGGTTATATGGCAGCCATTGATAATTACTGCCCAAAGAATCATTACCTTTGCTCAGAGTACTGTCAACGGTAATACCGCCGGAGTACATTAACCCGGTAAAAAGTAAGTTAACCAAGAAGAATAATATATTAGTAAACCTCATATGCCTGCACAATTCCACTATCCATTCCGATTATCAGATGATTCTTAAACAAGACGGGTGTTAATTTCATCCGCGTTTCAAAAGGGAGAGATTTCTTCAGGGTCAGTGAATTTTTATCGTATATATGCAAAGCTCCCCAAAAATCAGGAGCATAAATCAGATTTTCGGTTACAAGCGGAAGTGTGTTAAAAAATGATTTTACATTCACAGAATGTATTATTGCCCCTGTTTCAGGATTCATTGTAGTTATATTCCCGTTTAATGAAAACAAAAACAGCTCTTTTCCGTCATGTACAGGGGCAGTGCGGTAAGTGTTACCCGTCTGTCCTGACCAAAGTACTTTGAGCATATGAGTTTCAACGGAAAATATCCCGCCTTTCTCATCAGAGATAAAGATATTTCCCTTATATATTACCGGACTGTTTAACGGAAAAGAAGATATCTTTGCACCCGTTATAACTTTTTCCGCTTTCAAATCAAGTGACACAATTCTTCCGTCATCAGAGCCCCACAATATTTTGCCGTCAAAAGCAGCCGGGCTTGAATGAGTAAAAATTCTTGTTTTGTGTTTTTGTTCTATTACTCCTCTGGCAGATAGGACGATCACGGTGCCGGACTCGGTAATCATTATCACTTTTTCATTAACTAACAAGGGCTGACTTATAACTTTGCCTTCTATGGGTAACTTAAAGCTCTCAACACCACGGGTTATATCATATCCGATAATATAGCTGTTCATATCGTTATATTCAGAAACCGGAAAAATCAGCAAATTCTTATGGAATATTGGTGTCGTGAGAATTGACCCTCTGTATTTTAGCTGACCTTTCTTTTTTCCGGTATGAAGATTAAAAGTAAAAATCTTTCCGGATAAGTCATTAACAAATACCAGACTATCGTAACACAAGACAGAATTAAATGCTAAACTTCCGTATAGTTCACTTTCCCACTTAAACTTCAGGGAATCTCCTGTCTGTTTTGCTAAGTATAGATTTCGCTCCGGACCCGGCGCATACATGCTCAATCCTTCCGGGTCAATTTTAAGTTCAACCTTTATGAAGGAACTGCTGCAACCGGCAAAAAACAACACAGTTATTATTAATATATATTTTTTCATCAGAAATCAAATCCGAAGAAAAATTGGTAAAATAAACCGGGCTGCAATTTTGTATAATTCTTTTCTATCTTTTTCCCGATATCATACCGCAGAACAATCACATTAAAGAGGTTAAACCGGAGCCCGCCGCCAAGACTTCCAATAGTGTTTTCATATTGTTCATCCCAGGCGCCGCCGCTATCCCAAAACAGTGCTCCGCGTATTCCGAAGAAACCTAAGTCTGCAATTGGCAGGGTTATTCTGATTTGATCAAACAATGGGAATCTCAGCTCAACGGAATTTATCCACATTTTTTCACCCCGTATTGCCCATCTTGGCCAGCCGCGCATATCCCAGCTGCCCCCCATAAAATAACGCCGTGCTTCCTTACCCTCATTATAATAGAGAGAGGCGCGGAATGCAAGTGCAGAGCGGAGAGTTAAACGGTGATAATATCTTAAATCGGTAATCATCGTAAAATAGTTCACATTACTGTACTTAACATCAGTAGTGTATCCCAGCAGTAACCTGGCTCTTAATCCGTCTACCGGCCCGGAAGGCATCCAGAGTGAATTATCATATACATAAGAAACGGAATTGCTGTTCAGTATGGCCTTCCGTTCAATCAGTCCGGTAATTACCTGCTTATCAGAATTTGCAATGGTGACTGAAGCTTCAATTCTTCCAAATTTTGAAAGTGGATAATAAAACGAAAGTGCGCCGCCGAAACTGCGTTCAAAAAAGAATTCATCGGTATCACGTAAATCATACCGCCTTCCGCTAAAGTGAAAGATGCCGTAACTGTAATTGGTTCTTTCCGACAGATTTAATCTGGTGAGTGCAATATTAAAGGATTTCAGGAAGTCCTGCTGAATCTGTGCCGTATTATATATAAGAAAGAAATAGTTATCATTGCCAAATAAATCACTCAGGGAAAAAACCGCACCTCCCCGGGTTCCGTAAACTGGATCGGTGGAAATCTGTGACTGAGCATAATCAAGTGTATATTCGTTTTCGTAAGCAACATTTTGGTACTTAGTTTCAGAGGCATATGTATTTGGCCGCCATGCCGGAGCGGAATTCCGCAATCTTTCATATACAACGAAGCTATCCGGCCGCGAGAACTGATATGAATATAATCTGAATGTTGCATCTTCAAATCCGGTAAAAACCAGCGTGGAATCGTTTTCTATCCAATGATCAAAGACTGCTGAGATAAAGCCGCTTATTCTGCCGATTTTTTGTGTTTCCTTATCACTGAGCCCGACAAAATAGAAATTGTCTACTGAATCCAAATCTCCCCTCACAATTACACCGGAGCCGTCAGCCAAAATTCTTGGGGCTTCTATATTCCAGTTGATATCTGTTATATAATGTATATCATAGGTGGTCTTGTCAATACTGAATAAGTTCTTCTTTCCCGCGTTCCGTCCGGCTGTTCTGTCTGAAGAAAATATGATTTGATTTTCATTTTTATTAAAAACCGGTGTGATATCTTCATAATAATCGTTGGTCAGGCGCTGCAGATTTTGCTGTTTCAGATTGTACAGATATATATCTGAATATCCCTTTCTGTCAATTGCGGAGAAAACAACTGATTCCCCTGCGGCATCAAATGAAGGAGAGGATATATAAACTAAATCTGAATCCCGGAATGTATAAGTGATTTCCCCGGAGGAGGTTGAGTAAAAGTGAATAACATCAGCCGGACCGGATTTTGTTGCAAAGGCGATAACGCCGCTACTGCTCATTCCAAGACTGTTGTCAAATAAGTGCAGCGACTCCAGTTCCACTCCGCGCTCTCCGCGCAATACTAACTTAGGAGTGGTATAGGTGAGCGAATCTTCCTTAATAATCCTATATATTGAAGAATAACCATCCAGATTTGCAGTAAAGTATATTTCTGTGCCTTCATCCGTTTTATGAGTTACCGGAGAAAAACTGTATCCCTCAGAATTAATCAGAACAGAACGGTCACTGATATTTGAATATTGAGCATACATCGGGAAGTAGGTTTTCTTAAGGAAAGATTTCCATTCCCTGTCAATTTCCTCGATGTTCTTGCCAAGGACGTATTCCAGCAACTCACGGAAACTGTCAGTCATCCAGATATTGTCAATCAGCATCAGTATCTTTTCCCGCCCGTAATACTTATCCATAAAATTCAGGAACAATTGCCCCTGTTTGTACATGAGAAAAGTACCGCTTATTCTGTATATATCAGAAATACCGGGGAGATAATCATGAAGGACTGCATCCCGGATTACCATTTCACCGCGGGAATCCCAGGTGGTCGAATAAAACTCTGCAAGCCCTTCAACAAACCAAAGGGGGGGGAACCTTTCTGTATTCAGCTTAAAGTCGTTTGTTATACGCATTAGTTTTGTTGTCATAAAAACATGCACAAGTTCATGGTATATTACATGGCGGAATCGTTCAAGTGACCCTGAATACGGTATAACCACCCTCCCCTTAATAAATTCAAAGAAGCCGCCTACGCCCTCGGGAATAAAGCCCGGGGTTGTATTTGTCTGCTGAAAATGTATGTGTGTGTTATAAAATATAAGGGGGGTTCTGCGGAAAATGATATGATTGAATTCCAGTTTCAGTTTGGTATACGCTTCCTCGGCATATGCTGCACCTATGGTTGCCATCTCATCCAAATCACTATAATAGTAGATATCAAAATGTTCGGTTTTCAGGATTTTCCAGTCGAATTTTTCATACTGCACCTTGTTCCGGCCAAAAAAGTAAAATTGACCAAATGTGGGCAGCCCTGAACTAATGATCAGAAAAAACAGCAGTACCTTTATTTTCAAACTATCTCAATATTCTAATTATCTGTTCCCCCTGAAAAAATTCTATAAAATTAAATTGCATGGTCTCTTATTCTGCCAAACGTTTTTTTAACAAATGAATAAAATCAATTTCGCCAGGGTCTTTACTCCGCAAAATTGCAAAATAAAAGGTAACCCAATCAAGGTAATATATTATATCCATCATTCTCAGCCGGAAATCGGACTCACCGGATTCTACCTTAAATACACTTGCCCCTTGCTTTTCCATCAATTCTGTCGTGATGGCTATTCTCTTTTGTATCTGTGGGTGATAACTTGGATCGGAAATTATAAGCACAGCAAGTTTCAAGTCCGCACCGGTATAGGTTTCCCACCCGATGATTTCATTATGATTCAGTTCAGGAAAATTATGAAAATAACTATGCACCTTGGCATTTTCATTAAACTGAGATTTTGTACGCATTGCAATTGAGTCACAATAATCTGAAACACCGTAAATTGCCGGGATAGTGCCAAGCAGATTAACAGCAAGCGTGTATGCCCTGTTCCCTTCTTTCGAAAGTTCTGTTCCCATTTTTTTCCATAATTCAGCCGAATTGGAAAGAAAAGCAGTACAATCCGCTATTATGCCATATCCGGCCATGACTCTGGAAAGGGCAGTAAAGCTAAGTCCCAGCGAATATCTTGGCTGGAATCCCTGCT
>CAYYJL010000197.1:0-5727 GCA_964472245.1 uncultured Ignavibacteriaceae bacterium
ATCTTCCTCATTAAACAGAGTCGGCTTCCATGGCGGGCTGTTAATAATCAGATACCAGCGGATTGCATCAGCGCCGTATTTATCAAAAAGCATAAACGGATCCACCGTATTGCCTTTTGATTTGGACATTTTTCTGCCTTCTTTATCAAGTATCAAATCATTAACGATTACATTTTTATACGCAACGCTGTCAAATAACATGGTTGCTATTGCATGCATGGTATAAAACCAACCGCGGGTTTGGTCTATACCCTCAGATATATAATCTGCGGGAAAGTTTTGCTCAAACCATTCTTTATTTTCAAAAGGATAATGATACTGGGCAAAAGGCATCGCACCGGAATCATACCAAACATCTATCAGCTCGGGAGTTCTTTTATATATCTTTCCCTGCTTTTCAAAAAAGACGGTATCAATAAACGGGCGGTGTAAATCTAAATCTTTGATCTCAGCGACAGGAATTCTCTTATCACCATCCTGTACAAAGCCCTGCTTCAGTTCTTCTATGCTGCCAACGGCAAACATATCACCATCGTCGCTAATCCAAATTGGCAGCGGTGTTGCCCAAAAGCGGTCGCGGGAAAGTGCCCAGTCTTTGTTTTCTGCAAGCCAGTTGCCAAATCTTCCTGAACCTACTTCAGGCGGTGCCCAGTTGATGGTGTTGTTCAGTTCCACCATACGCTCTGCAACTGATGTGGTTCTTATAAACCAGGATTCGCGTGCATAATACATAACCGGAACATTATCAAAACGCCAGCTGAACGGATAGGAGTGCTCAATGGTTTCCTTGCGGTAAAGTTTATCTTCCGCACGGAGTTTCTTTATAATATCCTGATCTGCATCCTTAAAAAATACTCCCGCAAAATCACTGACAGCATCAGTAAATGTTCCGTTCGGTTTAACCGGCTGCAGCATAGGCAGGCCGTATTTTTTGGAGATTTCATAGTCATCTGCACCAAAAGCGGGAGCGATGTGTACTATACCGGTACCATCTTCGGTACTGACAAAGTCACCTACAACAACATAAAATGCTTTTTTATCGGGCTGAACATAGGGCAGCAGCTGTTCGTACTCTTTGTTTTCGAGTGCTGCACCTTTAAACTCATTAATGATTTCATATTCACCGTCCAGCACACTCAGGCGTGCCTTGGCAAGGATGATGTTCTTTTCTTTATGCTTAACCGTTACATAATCAACATCCGCACCAACTGCCAGCGCAACGTTGGAAATAAGAGTCCATGGTGTGGTAGTCCATACCATAATATGTTCTTCAGAACCTTTGAGCTTAAAGAGTATATATACGGAAGGGTCCTTGGTCATTTTATAGCCGAGTGCCAGCTCGTGGGAAGAGAGCACCGTTTCTGACCGGGGGCACTGCGGAACTATTTTATAATCTTTATATACAAGCCCTTTGTCAAACAGGGTTTTTAAGGACCACCAGACCGACTCTATATATTCATTGGTACAGGTGATATATGCGGTTTCCAGATCAATCCAGTACCCCATACGTTCGGTCATCTGCTCCCACAAATCCTTGTAGGAGAATACTGATTCACGGCAGGCAGCGTTATATTTAGCAATGCCGAAATCAGGTATCTGGTCTTTGCTTTTTATGCCGAGTGCTTTTTCAACTTCAATTTCCACGGGGAGCCCGTGTGTATCCCACCCGGCTTTTCTGTGCACCTGATAACCGCGCAGGGTTTTGTACCTGCATATTATATCCTTAAGCGCACGCGCCATAACATGGTGGATGCCTGGTTTGCCGTTGGCTGTGGGAGGTCCTTCATAAAATGTATATGATTTGGATTTATCCCTTCCGGTAATACTCTTCTCAAATATGCCGTTCTTCTTCCAGAAATCGTTTATGTTTTTTTCAATTTCCGTAAACGGAGTTTTATCTATATTCTGTTTAAACATCCCTGCCAAAAACCTTTTTAACTGTTGCCTTCATACTTTTTAATCAATTCTTTTTCTACCTGAATAAATTCACGCAGTTCTTTTTCAATCTTTTCTTTTTTCATCTCTGCACTGCGCACCATCAATTCCGCCTCTGCGGTGATCTTATATGCCTTCAGCTGTGCCTCTCGTATAATCAGTTCGGATTCTTTTTTTACATCCTGAATTGCTGTTTCATATACTTGCAGCTTTTCCCTGGATACATGAAGAGCGCCATCCAGCCGGAATACTTCCGAAACACTCATCCCAAAGAATGCCATGGCCCCGATAAATACATTCCGCAAACTGAACAGAATGATATTTTCGCTGACAAGATTCCCCACGGCAAAGTACTCGCCAAACCAGATCACCAGCACAATGCTGAATGATGTGGTGGCGATAATGATGCCAAAAACAATTTTGCCGCCGCGCTCCCACCCGAAACTTTTGTTAATAAACCATCCGCATACAAAACAGAAAACGGACATCACAAACCATATAGCAAAATTATTTTCCCCCATACGGAACAGTTCCGTATTCATAAAGTTTGAAAAGAAGATTAACAGGGAAAGTATAACAGGTGCACTGTATGCCAATATTCTGTCAGACATTATAACCTCTTGATTACTTCTTTCATGATCAGCGTCATCTTCGGTTCTGCCTTCATAGCGGCTGCAATTACATCTTCCAGTTTAACCGGCTCAAGTGCATCGGGGAAACACTCATCTGTAATAATGCTGATGCCTAAAACTTTTATACCGGAATGGTTTGCCACAATGTTTTCCGGCACAGTGGACATTCCCACAACATCCGCACCTATCGTACGCAGGAAACGGTACTCTGCTTTGGTTTCCAGATTAGGACCGGAAACAGCAACATATACACCGCGGTGCACTTTAATTTTATTTTCCAACGCTGCTTCTTCAGCAAGCGCAATCAACTCCCTGGAATAGGGCTCGCTCATATCCGGGAAACGGGGGCCAAATTCATCTTCATTGGGACCGATAAGCGGATTATCACCAAGCAGATTTATATGATCTTCCATAATCATGATATCCCCTCTTCTGTATAAGGGGTTCATTCCGCCACATGCGTTTGAAACAAGCAGTGTTTCCACTCCCATCATTTTCATCACGCGGACAGGATAGGTAATCTGCTGCATGGAGTATCCCTCATAGTAATGAAACCGCCCCTGCATTGCCACAACTTTTTTACCTGCTATGGTGCCGAGTATCAGTTTCCCTTTGTGGGACTCTACCGTGGAAAGAGGAAAATGCGGAAGATCTGCATATTCAATTTCTGCTGTAACGGTTATTTCTTTTACCAAACCACCAAGCCCGGTTCCTAAAATCAATCCGACGGGATATATACCGGAGTCATGTTTTCTGATTACTTCCAGCGTTTCGGCAAGTTTTTCTTTCAGTGATTTCATAAAAGTTTATCCAATACATCATCTATATTAATTTTTGTCTGCTTTGGAGATGCTTCCCTGCCGTTGCTGCGCACCTCTTCCCCTGCCTTTTCAACCTTCATATCCAACAGATTTGCCTGCGAGCTGACAATTGCCTTTAAGCGGGAAACGATTAAATCCCTCTCCTCGCGCAAATGGATAATTGCGTTCCTGATTTCGTTTGCGGTTTCCCTTGCCCGCTCTACCATCTGGCCGGATTTTATTTCCGCTTCTTTAAGAATCAGTGATGCCTGCTTTTTGGTTGTCTCAAGTGCTTTTGCGGAATTTTCCTGCGCACGGATGAGTGTATCCTGCAGATTTTTTTCAACACGTTTGTATTCGGAAAGTTTCTGCATTGCTTCTTCCAACTGCCGTTTCAGTTCGGCATTTTCAGACTGCAGATCGGCAAACTCACCGGCAAGCGACTCCAGATAGGTTTTCACCTCATCCTGGTCAAACCCCCGCAGTGTTTTGTTAAACTCCTGCTGCTTTATGTTTAACGGTGTTGTTCTCATACTGTGTTTAGTGATATACTCTTTCGCCAAAAATGGCTGTGCCTATTCTAATGATAGTGGCACCTTGTTCTATTGCAATATCATAATCCTGGGTCATCCCCATGGAAAGTTCAGTCACGGGCATACCGGACTCCCGTAAACGGTCACGGTACATTCTCAGATTCATAAACGCCTCGCGGATTTTATCTTCATCATCCGTGTTTGGCCCTATGGTCATCAAACCTTTCAGATTGAGTGCCGGCATCGCTGCTGCCTCAAGGGCAACGCGGTAGAGTTCCTCCTCCTGCCAGATACCAATTTTGGAATCTTCTCCGCTGGTATTTACCTCCAGAAGAATATCCTGGCTGATACCATTTTTTTCTGCATGGCGGTTAACTGCCTCAGCCAGTTCTGCTGAATCCACGGAATGGATTAAAACCGCTTTACCGGCAACATATTTAATTTTATTGCTCTGCAGGCGGCCGATAAAATGCCATTCAATATCTGCAGGCAGCTCCTTGCTTTTATCACGCAGCTCCTGCGCCTTGTTTTCACCAAAGATACGCAGCCCCGCCCGGTATGCTTCCTGCAACACAGGAACCGGAAAAACTTTTGATACCCCCACCAGTTTCACTTCTGCCGGATTCCGCCCGTATTTTCTGCAAGAATCAGTAATTTTCCTGCGGATTTCCTTCAGATTTTCGGCAATCATTTTTGAACTTCGCCTTTTAAATATATTCTATCGCTTTTATATAAACTATAAAAAAGCAATCTGCAAGATACAAAAAAGGGCATACTATTTTTTGAAAAAGTGCCCGTAAACCGAATAATTACCCGTTTGATAACTGCACTCCACTGGCATAATGATGAATAAAGCAGCGCTGATTCTTCTGTTTGGCACAATATATGAGAAAAAATGAATACATTTGGAAATAATTTTAACTTAATCTGAATCAAAAAAATGCAAGAATTACAATTACTTACCGATATTAAACGAAAAGCAGCACAAAAACGTAAAACCATTATCCTGCCGGAAGGTGCGGATGAAAGAGTGCTGAAGGCAGCTGAGATTTTAACCAAACAGAATATTGCCAAAGTTATCATTCTTGGGAATGAAGAAAAGCTTCGTGCCGATGCAGCAAAGGCGGGTGCGGATATTCAGGGAGTCAGGATATTGGAGCCGGCTAAATCCGATAAATTATCTGATTTCAGCAACATCTATTATAATAAAAGAAAATCCAAGGGTATCACCATAGAACAGGCAAGGGAAATCATGCTGAAGGAATTGTTTTTTGGTGCAATGATGGTTTCTGAGGGCGGAGCGGATGCTTCCGTTGCCGGGTCATTGGCTTCCACAGCGGATGTACTGCGCGCTGCCATTCAGTGTGTAGGGAAGGAAAAAGGGATATCCATCGTATCAAGATTTTTCCTGATGGTTTATCCGGAGATTACCTACAGCTTTGCAGACTGCGCCGTGGTACCCAATCCGGATGCAGAACAGCTTGCAGATATTGCGATATCCACAGCCAAAAATCATGAGCGGCTTACCGGAGAAACTGCTTACATAGCCATGCTCTCCTTTTCCACAAAAGGGAGCGCTGAGCATGAACTGATAGATAAAGTGAGAAAGGCAACGGATATTGTTAAGGCAAAAGCTCCCGAGCTGAATGTTGACGGGGAACTGCAGTTTGATGCAGCCATTGTTGACGGCATTGGAAGAAAAAAAGCCCCCGGAAGCACGGTTGCCGGCAGAGCAAATGTTTTGGTTTTTCCTGATTTGCAGGCAGGCAACATCGGATACAAAATTGCACAGCGCCTTGGTAAGGCGGAAGCAGTGGGTCCGGTGGT
>CAYYJL010000198.1:0-5721 GCA_964472245.1 uncultured Ignavibacteriaceae bacterium
TCAACCGCTATGTACGAAACATGCGTTATGTATCCATAGTCCTTGGTGACGGCGGACTTACGCCAAATCCTCCATCAAAAGTTATCGAAAGAAACTACGGCGACTGCAAAGATAAATCAACCCTGCTGCTCAGCTTGTGCCGCGCAATAGGCATTAAAACAAATCCTGTTCTGGTACTTACATCCGACCGGGGGGAAATTGATGAAAATTTTACCTCGTGGCGTTTTAACCACATGATAGTGCACACCACAACAGGTGCCGGCAAATCATACTTTATTGACCCGACTGCAGAGTTCGCCATACTGAATGACCTCCCCGCTTCTGTTGAGGGAATTAAAATGATGGTGATTGATCAGGATGGCAAAGCCAGGTTCCAGAAATCTCCCTCATCCGCATCAAAGGATAATCTTACTTCATATAATTGTGATATGATTGTCGAAGCTGACGGCTCCGCAAAAATTGATGTTACCATTACCTACACCGGCAAGGAGGCACAAAGCGCCCGGTACGAACTGAAAGATTTAACCAACGATGAATTAATCCGCCACTGCCGTGCATATATCGTTGAGGAGTTTATTAATTCCGGTATCAGCAATATATCCCACACACCGGTGGATTCTGTATATATGCCAATGAAGCTCATGTTTACGGTTTCCCTCCCCTCTGTGTTTACAAAGGCAGGGGATCTTTCCCTTGCAGCCGTTAATCCGTTTAAGATATTCCACCGTTACGGCTGGCTGAACAGGGATAAACGATTCTATCCCCTTCAGTTCCCTTATCGTTTTACCGTTGAAAAGAACATCAACATACAGCTGCCGGAAAAGCACTATTCTGTGCGCAACATGCCGGAAAAACTTTCCCTCTCTTCCGGTACTATGGGTTATACTTCACAATATGAAGATTTGGGCGGGGGTAAAATTCATTCCAAGGAAACTTTTATTCTACGGGAAGCACGTTTGCTGCCAAAGGATTATCCTGATTTCAGAAAAAATGTGGAAAAGCTGAAAAACAAATCTGAAGAAAAACTTGTGCTGAGCAAAAAGTGATATATACGCAAAAACCCCGGTGGACAGCTTGCCGGGGTTTTTGTTTTGGAGACCGTTACCTGTAACTAATCACGAGGCGGACGTCTTCTTTTTTCGTTCTCTTTCTTCATAATTTCTTTATATATTTCCTGCTGATCTTCGTTCAGCAATGTGAGTATTTTCTCATCCAGTTCCTTGCGCATTCCCCTTACGGTTTCCATTCTCTCCCGCCTGTCCATACTGTCATCGTTAATCATCAACTGCATACTGGCAAAATGCTGTTTCTGAAGGATGCCAATAGTATCCTTCTGTTCCGGGGTTAAACCGAGCGTTAGTGCAAGCTCATCCAATCTTTTAGCAAGTTCTGTTGAATCCGGCAGCCCCGGTCCGCGCCGGTCATTTTGTGCATAAACGGTACTGCCCAGCAGCATAAGGACCGCCGCAAAGGTCAGGAGTCTTCCGGCTAAACTGCATTTCATAGAATTCCTTCTTTTTAAGATTTGGACAATAATTACGAGCCCGGGTTTAATTGCCCGTGCTCACAACCTCAATTATTTTGTAATTGTTAACTATTTAAAATGGTTGATTCTCATGGTCATATTTGTTATTTATATGGACACACTTTGACGGAATTCTCAGCCATGTTTCCGAATATTTTACCTATCATTAAAACCAACCGGAGCAGCCATGAATATTGAAAAGTACCGCGTTCCCTATGACGGAAAATTTAAATTATCCGATCACGATACCGGAGATACCGGAAAGTTCTCTTCCAAAGATGAAGCAGCAGAAAAATTAAAACAAAATGTAGAACGGATGAGCGAGCTGCAGGATATGATGTATGCACATGACAAATATGCACTGCTGCTTATCTTTCAGGCAATGGATGCAGCCGGAAAGGATGGCGCAATCAAACACGTCATGAGCGGCCTCAATCCACAGGGCACTCAGGTGTATTCCTTTAAGGCACCCTCACCGGAAGAACTGGATCATGATTACCTGTGGAGAATCTCCAAATCACTACCTGAGCGCGGCAGAATTGGTATCTTTAACCGCAGTCATTATGAAGAAGTTCTGGTTGTAAAAGTACATGAATTGGTATCAAAACAGAAAGTCCCTTCTGAATTTATCGGTCGTCATTTGTGGGAAAACCGTTACCGCCAGATCAGGGATTTTGAACGATACCTGTTTGAAAACGGCATCATAACTATCAAGTTTTTCCTGAATGTTTCAAAGGAAGAACAAAGAAAACGTTTTCTTAAGCGGCTGGATGATCAGACAAAAAACTGGAAATTTTCCTCATCGGATCTTAAAGAGCGTGGTTTCTGGGATGATTACCAGAGAGTCTATGAAGAAGGTCTGGCTGCAACCAGCACACGCTATGCTCCGTGGTTTGTCGTTCCGGCAGATAAAAAGTGGTTCGGCCGTCTTCTGATTTCCGAAGTGATAACCAAAACCATGGAATCGCTTAATATGGAATATCCGCGGCTGAGCGAGGAACAGCTTAAAGCATTGGACGGATACCGCGAGCAGCTGCTTGCTGAAGAGGGATAGGTATATATCTTTTCCCATGAACTTGATCCGGAAGCACTTTTGTTCCGGAAAATCGGCGGGGGCTGGAGCCGTATAACCCTTTTTGTGCAAGGAGTGCCGGAATACGCTAATCGTATATACGGCACTCCTGCCGGAAAATTTAACCCATTCACGGGCATCTGCTCCTGCAACCGCTATACCGAAAATAAACACCGCTATGAACCGCTGGATATACGGCTGCTCTGCCGGCATCTGCAGAAGTTCTACGCAGAGCGCCTTACCCCCGATGCTGACTCACTGCAATATCAAATAATCAAATCAGGAAGAAACTATACGGGCGGGGAATTTTTTACCAAAGATGATATATATCTTTTTTATAAACCGGGCAGTGAGTGGTGTGAATTTTTCATCCGGCAGCCCCATTGGATCAGGTTTTCATACTCCCTCACCCGCTACCGCTGGGCATACGGCAAAAAACCGGATATATCGCCGGTAATATTACCTGGATAATTTACATCTTACTCACTTCTGACATCTGCTGGCGGTAATGCGTGAACAGATGTGATTTGGAGATAAACCCTTCATATTTCCCATCCCGTGTGACGGGAATATTCCATAGTTTGCTTTTTTCAAATTTCTGTATGGCTGTCTGCACCGGCTCGGAGGTATCCCAGGAAACCGTGGAGCGGCTCATCATATCAGCTACATAGAGCGTATCATATAAATCACGGTTAAACATGATTTCCCGTATATCCTGCAGATACACCACTCCCGTCAGCTTGCCGGATTCCTCCACAACAGGAAAGATATTTCTGTTTGACTGTGAAATGATATCCACCAATTCCCTCAGCGGAGCATCCGGCTTAACGGAAACAAAATCTTTTTCTATCAGCTCTTCTATGTTAATGTTATTAATAACCCCCACCTCTTTGTTGTCCGGGTCAACAACTCCGGCTTCCGCAAGATGTTTTGTATATACAGAATACGGTTCGTAGTGCCGCATAATAAAAAATGAAATAGCGGAAACTATCATCAGCGGAACAATAAGCGCATAACCGCCTGTTATCTCCGCAATGAGGAAGATGGCTGTCAGCGGTGCCTGAATAACTCCGCTCAATATTCCCGCCATTGCTACTGCCGTAAAGTTTACCTCATTCAGCTGTACAATCCCCGTGCTGTTAATCGCATGTGCAAAAAAGTAACCGGCAACCGCTCCCGTAAACAGTGAAGGAGCAAAGATACCGCCGTTGCCGCCGGCAGCCACCGTTATTGAAGTTGCAATAATCTTGATAAAGATTATCAGAAACATATATATCAAAACAACAGCGAGCGACTCCTGATACGGTGCGTACAGGGAATTATGAAACAATGCCTTGATGTTGCCGGCAAACAGATTATTAATACTGTCGTACCCTTCACCATACAGCGGCGGAAAAAGAAAAATCATACCGCCGAGCGTTAATCCTCCCGTGATTACACGCACCCTGGAACTTTTTATTTTGCTGAATTTTTCTTCCAGGTACAAAGTTGTGCGGGTTATATATAAGGAAATGAGTCCCGTAAACACACCCAGCAGAATATAAAACGGAATTGCCTCCACCTGCCAGCCGCTGGTGATAAGATGAAACAGCTGCCCGGAATACAACGCTTTTGAGACCACCGCGGCTGTTGCCGCAGAAATAAGCAGCGGAATAAAACTGGAAATGGAAATGCCGAACAGCAGCGCTTCAACGGAAAACAATACTCCCGCAACCGGGGAATTGAAAATAGCTGCAATTCCTGCCGAAGCTCCGCACGCAAGCATCAGTGTTTTGTGTTTATATGAAAGCTTAAAAAAGGAAGCCACATTAGAGCCGATTGCACTTCCCGTAACCACAATCGGTGCCTCCAGCCCCACCGAACCGCCAAACCCAACCGTCACACCGCTGGTTATCAGGTGGGAATATGTTTTGTGCTGTTCTATCCGTGATGCATTCCTGAAAATCGCATACAAAATATTGCTCACCCCTTTTTCAAAAACACCTTTGTGCACCATCTTAATATAAATGGAGGTGAGTATGATTCCAATGGATGGATAAACCAGATAAAAGAAATAGCCGTATTCCGACCCGCGCTGATTGGTAAGAAAGTGCTGAATGTAATGCACCGTATTCTTCAGCAGAACTGCTGCAAGCCCGCCGATAATACCCACCAGAATAGCAACAAAAATAACGCTGCGCGTATCATTTTTGATAATCTTCTGGAGTAATGCCCGGAAAAGAGCCACAAAGTGCAGATAATATTTTGTAAACATTGTACCCGTTAATTTACCACTCCCCGCTGTACCGTACAACCACCGCGGAAATCCGCATCATTTTGTTGTTACTATTCCCCTGAATTGATGTACGGCAGATATTTGATTAAATAAAAAAGGCCTCCGCGTTAACGAAGGCCCTGTATATATACTACGCTTTACGCAATTGTTACATCTTTATCAAGATATACATCCTGAATAGCATGCAGCAGTGATGCACCTTCTTTCATTGGTCTCTGGAATGCTTTTCTTCCGGAGATAAGGCCCATACCGCCCGCGCGTTTGTTGATGACGGCTGTTTTTACTGCTTCGGCAAAATCGTTATCGCCTGATGCACCGCCGCTGTTAATCAGTCCCGCTCTGCCCATGTAGCAGTTCATCACCTGATAACGCACCAGATCAATCGGATGATCTGAGCTTAATTCAGAATAAACTTTTTTGTGGGTTTTTGCAAAGTTCTTAATAGCATTAAAGCCGCCGTTGTTTTCAGCCATTTTCTGCTTGATGATATCCGCACCGATGGTTACGCCAAGGTGGTTTGCCTGTCCTGTTAAGTCAGCCGCAACATGATAATCCTTATCAGCTTTGAATGCATTGTTACGGGTGTAGCACCACAAAATGGTAGCCATTCCCAGATCATGTGCATAACTGAACGCTTCGGATATTTCCATAATCTGACGGGAGCTTTCTTCCGAACCGAAATAGACGGTGGCACCAACTGCGGCGCAGCCCATATCCCACGCCTGATCTATACCTGCAAACAGAATCTGGTCATATTTGTTGGGATAGGTCATCAGCTCATTGTGATTTATCTTTAATACAAACGGTATCTTGTGCGCATATTTTCTTGCGGTCATGCCAAGTACGCCG
>CAYYJL010000199.1:0-5712 GCA_964472245.1 uncultured Ignavibacteriaceae bacterium
TTTTTAGTTTGGGTGAATCCGTTCACCTGCAGAGTATAGAAATAAACTCCGCTGCTGAATCGGCTGCCGTCAAATTCTGCCGTATACCGGCCGCGGTCTTTAACTGCATTGACAATCTCTGCCACCTTATTGCCTAGTATATCATAAATCGTCAAAATCACATGACCTTTTTCCTTAACACCGTAGGCAATAGTGGTAACTGGATTAAACGGATTCGGATAATTCTGCGACAGAGAATACTCAACCGGCATTCCTGATGGTATGATTTCCTTTTCCGCAATAATCCTTTCTGTACCATCCATATCAATCTGGTAAAGTATATAACGTATCGGACTGACTGCATAAGGGTCAATGCCGTTATCAACAAATCGGTATGTATGCCGCTGCAACGTTGTGCCTCTGCCTGTGATAAATCCAACAGGACCGCCAAATCCGTTGATAAACTTCTCTATCCTGAAACCGCGGTTATTCTGTTCTGAGTTAACCACCCACTCCAATACATAGCCGGAGGAATCCTCAAAGACAATAAATGAAGTCAATTCAACCGGGACAAGTCCGGTCTCATCAAACGGATTTATTAAAGGACGGATAGTATCGTTCGGTTCAAGGCAAAGCAATGCTGTATAATCTGAAACCAGATTGAACTTTACCGCCTCGCTCACAATACCTGTTGTATCCCAGGGAGAGTTAAACAGCTTCAGTTTCAGCCGCTCATTGCCCAGGATTGAAGGAATAATGACAATCCCCATAGTTGTATCCAATGAAACACCGTATGTCAGACTCTTTGTATATACGTTAGGCAGCCCATCAAACCGTACCGCAAAGTTAGCTGTCATCTGATGGGTGGCATCCATTTCCCCTATATATATAACCGGCTGATCCGGATTAATAAGGTAATTGCTGACCGGGCTCATGCTCAGTAGTGTATCCCCCTGATTCGGGAATGTAAAATTAACCACGATGCTGTCCGCAAGCGGATGGTCGGAAGGTGCCAGCAGATTGGCGATATTGGTCCACGATGTCTGATGAGTCTCAAAATGAACACCGTATGTTTCATCTGCAAGTACCTTTAATAGATAACCGCTGCCATAATAATTCATTCCGTTCAGTGAATAATGCGGGGGAGTGATATCGGAACCGTCCAAAAGGTTTATAGAACGGATTTTCGTTCTCTTTCCTGCGAGCGGTGCCAGATAATCCTGAGTCCAGCTTTGCAGGCCATCCTGCGTAATCAGGGAATCAGAATTGGAAAATACCATCATTACCATGCCGGAATCCTGTACTGCTTCCTCTCTCATCTGTGTGAGCATATTTTTCAGCATGAACTGGTTGCTGCCGGAAGAAGAAGTAACACCCAGCATAACAGAGGCCATCATTTTCCTGAGCGCAGCATCATCATTAAATGGCCAGAGTCCGGTAACAATAAGCAATCCACCATTACCCAGTCTTTTACTGATAACACACGCATTGCCGTTGGCATCAACAAGTTCCTTTACAACCGTGCTGTCATTAAAACTAAAGAAATAACCGCCGTTCCGGTCATGCACTGGCGGAAAACCTGATGATATATTCCCTCCTTCTGCTCTGAACAGAGTAACTGCATTGCTTGTGTTGTACTGAATGCCTAAAGAAGGTATGTAAAATTTAGCAATCTTTTCCCTTCCGATTCTGTTTCTGTCGTAATAGGTTAAAAATCTGCCCCCCTGCAAAAACAGTGAATCCAATTTTTCTCTCACCTGTAAGGCGGAGTTATCGGTCATGGTATTTTCATAACCGTGCTCATAAGCCGCTGTAACATACGCCTGAGTTATATATGGTATGGTATTCTCCAGCCGGGTAAAATTCCTTATATCTGCCAACAGTTCCAAGCCGGGATAATTCCAAATTATTTTAGCTTTGTTGTCGGCATAATTAATAACGGGTCTCTGCCGGATTTTAACTGAATCACCAAAAGGACTGTTTACAAAGGAATCCAATACTGCATCAACATTTGCGCCGGTATATACACTCCATTCATCCTGAAGTGTTTTTACGCGGTTAGCTCCTGCAGCTATAATCTTAAATGAATCCCCCGGCTTCAAAGCGTTATTTAATACCGATTTCAACTTTGGCATCAACACCGGATAGCTTTTACCGAAATCACCGCTCAGGTCAACCCCCACTATTACCTTTTGCGGCGGCCTCTCCATGGAATCAATTTCCATCAGTTTCCACGGTATGAATCCGAGCTGATAGTAGTTACCAAGGTTATTAACAAAATTATTTGAGAAAAAAGCACCGTTAGTAAAGCTGGTTTGATAGGATATATGCAGAGAGGTAAGTGATTTCAGATTATCAACCCTGTATCTCTGATAACTATAACCGAGTGTATCACTCAGGTACGTAAATACCGATGCGGGCTGCTCCTTCACTTTGGGTGCACCCCATGCATTTTCACGCACACGGAACATAATATCTACAGGAAGGGTTGTACCGCCCGATGCATTAAAATACTTAAAAGGCAGTTCAGCTAAAGCAGAACCTGCTTCCCACCTGGTGGGGACTATGATATTCATTTTAATTTTTCTAGTCTGACCGGATGTAAGCGGATATACTTTCAGCTCATACTGATTACCGCGTTTGGTTAAAAAGGCAGGGTCCCTTTTCATCGCGACAATGCTGTCATATATACCGCGGGCGGTCCACGTATCAAGGATTAATCCCTTCATCACCTGATTACCAATCCACAACCAGAGATCATTCACTACCGCACCTTCGGGAAGTTCAAAACGGTGGATGATTTCGACGGTATTATGCCCGGGGAATCCGAGATTATCTGTGTATTCTAAGTAGAGGGATTGTTCGGTATATGCGCCGTGGGGCTCAGCCACTATGAGGGCATTCTTTATATACCCCGGCTTTTGTTGTGAGACATTTGGTACGCGCGTAATGAGGGTGTTTTCAGCGTATACTTCTAATGCCGAAAGAAAAATTAGACAGAAAAGAACCAAAACCGCAATATTCTTTTTCATGTGCGGCCCTTTCAGATTTTGTTCCCAATAGCAGTAAATTATAAATCTGCTGCCTGAAACTCGTAAATTCCTGTACCAAAGTCAAATTGAGAAAAAAGCAGCCCCTCGCTCATCCGGGCCGTTATTTAAGAGTATCCAGTTCCTCAAATGACAAATCAAGCAAGGGATAAGCACTCCATCCCTGCAGGTCAAAATGCCACCATTCAGAGGTAATGGTCACAAATCCATTATCGGTCATCATTTTGATCAGAAATTCGCGGTTTTTAATAACTTCTGTGGGTAATTTCATATAATTCAGATGTGCCTTTTCTGTAAAGTCATCGTAGGGAGTGGGCATGGCCAGTTCTTCGCCAGTTTTAAGATTAATGAGAGTCATATCAATTGCGGCACCCCGGTTATGCCTGGAACCCTTATCCGGAGATGCTGCATACCGGTCATCTTTAATAGCTTCCCACAATTGCAGGGTAACAGCATATGGGCGGTAACCGTCAAAAATTTTAATTCCCAAGCCCTTACTCTTTAGCTTTTCCTGAATTAATTTAAGCCGTTCTGCTGCCGATTTTATGAGAAATGCCCTCGGCTGCTTATATAAAACTTTTTGGGTAACATTATCGGTGGTAGCATAACGGATATCAAGCACAATGCCCGGAATAAACTTTTCCAGATCAACTAATACGCGGCTGCTATCCTTTGCTATTATCTTATTGTAAGCAGCAACGGTATTAACAATCGGTAAATTATATGGATTCTTTGCATCTTTTTGAGCAAAATTTTGAGCAGCGCATACAAATAAAAGTAGCGCGGTAAGATGTAAAACTGATGTTTTGATAACCTGCCTCTTGAATGATGATTCTCAAAGAAACAAGTTACCATTTTTCCGGGATGAATGCAATCAGGAGGAGAAAACTCTCAGGTGGTTTTAAGTACCTTAACTTCCATGACCGATTTGCCAAATAACAGCAGTTTCCTCAGATTAGAAACTCTCACTCGTTTTTTCAGCAGAGTGGAAACTCCCGCGCTGCATATTTTGTCAAACAGTTTAACATAATACAGATATGCTGTATATACACCCATCCTCACTCCGGCAGGGAGCTTTCTGATGCCCTCCAGCGCAAGCGCAAATTCTGCTTTTATCTCTTTTTCCAGTTTTACTTTATTCAAATCATCGATCCGCTCGGATGCATTTACCCCGGGAAGATATATTCTGCCCCGCTCCTCGATATCGCTCTTTATATCCCGCAAAAAATTAACTTTCTGAAAGGCAGAACCAAGTGCCTTTGCCGGTTCCAATAAATCTTCAAACTTCTTCTGATCCCCGTCAACAAAAACTTTAAGGCACATCAAGCCCACCACTTCTGCGGAACCATATATATATTCATTGTAATGATCTTTTTCGTAGTAGGAGTTTTCCAGGTCCATCTCCATACTGTCCAAAAATGCAGTGATGTACTTTTCTTCAATACCATACTGATTTACCACTTTCTGGAATGCATGAAGCACCGGATTCATGGAAACTCCATCCTTAACCGCACGGTATGTATCTTCCCTGAACCTGCTCAGCAGCTCACGTTTGTTATATTCATGAAACGTATCCACTATCTCATCTGCGAACCTTACATATGCATATATGCCGTATATAGGGTCCCGGTACTCAGGAGAAAATGCTTTTATACCCAGTGAAAAAGAGGTACTGTAGTAATTGGTAATGATCTTGCTGATACTGTATGCAGTTTTATGATAAAGTTCCATAATCTTCCTCAATTCTTTCCGTAACTAATTTGGAGCTTATTATAACCATCGGGAGTCCGGTGCCGGGAGTGGTGGAGGCACCTACATAATACAAGTTATTAAATTCTTCATCCTTGTTTTTAGGCCGGAAGGCACCAACCTGTGTCATGCCGTGCGCCAGACCGAGTCCTGATCCCCGGTAAAGATTAAACATATTAGCCCAGTCCTGGGGGTCATAAATCTGTTTTGCGACAATATTGGGAGCAATATCAAATCCTGTGCGTTTGCTTAAATCTGCAATTATGTTTTCGGCAAGTTCTTCCCGGTCGCTCCAGTCAGACTTATATCGTAAATCAGGTACGGGGCAAAGGATAAACAGATTCTCATGTCCTTCGGGAGCACATTCCGGAAAACTTTTTGAGGATACATTCACGTAGTAATACGGCTTCTGCGGGCTAATCTGCGAGGTAAATATCGTATCTGCATATCCGCGGAAATTACTCCCCAGAAAATAATTGTGATGCTCTAAATTATCTATCTTGCCTTTTACACCAAGATAAATTGTGAAAGGGCTCAATGTCCATTCCATCTTGTCGAGTTTCTTTTCATTCCATTGTTCACGCTTTAACACTTTACCCCTGAAAGAGGCAGCATCAGAATTTGAAATGAACACATCGGCATCCCAGGTTTTCCCCGTTTTATCAATGACGCTTATTATTCTTCCGTCATTTCCGGTTACTTCCTGAACTTCAGTATTATATACAAATGTAACATTCCGCTCTTTCAGCAGTTTCACAATTTCTTCCACCATTTTATACATACCCCCCTTTACCTTCCAGTAGCCGTTATGGCGCATTTCTGTATAATTAAGCAGCGAATATATAGCAGGGGTCTTAAAGGGAGTAGAACCGAGGAAAAAAGCAACCAAAGAAAAAATTACCTTTACCTCCTCTGATTCAAAAGTTTCATCCAC
>CAYYJL010000200.1:0-5680 GCA_964472245.1 uncultured Ignavibacteriaceae bacterium
CGAACTTCAATAGCACGAAGTCTGTTCGCTTTTACAATCGTAGACTGACGTCCACCCAGTGTATTTGCTCCGGCAACACCAGCAATATCTTTACCAGCATATACCGCACCTAAACTTGCGGTGGTCAGGTTAAGATCGGCAAACCACTTATTTGCAGCAGGTGAATATGTCTGCTGTGCCGCAGTTGAAGTAGTCGGATCAATCGGTTTAACCTTTGTTATAAAACCTTCGGTAACCTTGCCCGCAAAATTGGTGGAATCAAAATCATACGATTTAGAATCAGTAACCAATACAGCATTGGTGCGGTTATTTTTCAACGACCATGAAGCTGAGTATAAAGCACCTGTGGTGTCAGATTTAAACTCAACTGTATAACTGTCACCGGTTAACTGACTGTTATTCACAGCAAGGAATTTTACACCGCCATTGGCAAAACCGGCAGTTTTCTTACTCTGACCGATGTCGCTTGCCGGAGCAAATAAATCGGTACCGTAAACTACACGGATAATTGCGGTTTCAAACTCCTCAATTGCTCCGTTGGTTTCGTCAATATAATCACCTGCAGGCCCATAAGTACCGGTCGCACGATTCTTAATGACCTTGTGATTAAGCGTAAATGTGGTGATAGCAAAATAATACTCTTTGCCTTTAACAAGAGGTATTCCATCAAAAGGATCCTGAGTAACGCGCAGTCTTATTCTGCCTTCATCAGATTTAGCATAAAGTGATGAATCAAGTAAAAAGTTTCCGGCTGGTTTTTCAAGATACTGCTCAATACCGCCGTTAGATTTTTTCTGGAATATGTTATCAATAAAGTTACCGACAGCATAAGTGCTCATACGTGACGAATTAACGACACCCGATATTAAGTCAGCTTTACTGTTCGTTTTAAATGCTGTTACATAATAACCCTGTACTCTTCTGTCGATATCAAGTACAGTATCAATCGCATTATAAGTAATATGTGCCGATGTATTCCAGGTAAGATCAATAAAGCCGTTACCGGTTTTTACATCATAAACGATTGGCGGCGGAGCCGGTGGTGAAGGGAAGTTTGAATCAAACACCAACTGTGCCACTTTATCATACTCTTTTGCAGTTTTAACAGACTGAACACTCAATGAAGGGTGACGGCCTACTACATAAGCTGCTACGATATCAATTGGCTGATCTTTTACGAGTGTAAATGGTCCCGTGTTGGACATTTGTCTCTGATCGATGCCAAGAACGTTTAACCAGCCGGTACCTGCTGCAGGATCACCGGAGTACATGAATTTTGGATTCCAAGTTGAACAAACACCAAGATTTGTTGGTCCATTACCAAAGGTCCAGGTACAAGGATCCAAAGGAGTACCATCTTTACCTTTACCACCGGTGATGTAGTTTCTTAACTCATTACGGTCATTAGGGTCACCATGGGTTGGGTGACTCTGCATGTACTGGGTAAATGAAGTAATCGGAAGATTTTTTGCTCCCGGAATGGTATCAATACCCAAAACCTGCCCACGGACATTATAAGCATTGGTTAAAGCAGTTTCACCTGCATCGTAGGTACCATTACCATTAGCATCCACGAAGGTCTCTCCGGGTATGTAAACAACGGGACCCTGGAAAAAGTCCATAAGGAAGGTAGGACAGTTTGCGCCGTACTGACCATCCGGTCCGCCGTTATATACATATCCTGCTGAGAGTGCCGTATCGCAACCAACTAAGTCATCGGTATAATCACCAAGATCCGGATCTGCTGCAACTGAGAAGTACACTGAGTCCAGCTTATTTGCTACTGTACCGCGGTTAACGATACGGTATCTGATAAATAACATGTTTCCGACAACACCCTTAGAGGCAAAACCAAAAACGGTTTGTCTTATTTCAATACCCTGAGGATCTACATCGGTAAATCTTCTCAGTGCTTTGGAAACACCATCATTATAAACGCACCATGCGGTTACGTCACCAATAAGATCCGGACGGTCTTCACTTGGATCCCATTTACCGTTGCCATTTAAGTCAACCGGATTATACTGACCGTCACCATCACCGTCATGGAAATCTGCACCAATTGATACAGCTGTTTTCCAGTTCTGCCATGATAGACCAAATGCCTCATCCTGAGCAGATACTACGTACATCTGGTTTTTTGAGTCGCTTCTTGAAGAACCAACCGGACCCGGCTGATAATCTTCAATTCTGGAAGCTGACAGAACACCATTTGACCACATATTTCCATTCGTCATACCGGACATATAAAATCCCGCAGAAAATAAGAAAGTATGTCCGTCAAAATTACCGCCTGCACCTGTTCCATCATCAACATCAGCAATTACACCTTTGTTATCAATAGGAACGCGGAGGTTGTTGATGTTAAAGACATAAAGCTCGGCAGAACTCTTATACAAACTGTTGCCTGATCTTTTTACTCCGTCGCCGTTATAAGCACCGACAGCAAAAAGCAGGGTAAACAGCAGAAGTACTCTTCCGGCTATTGACCTGAATTTATTAATCTTTATCATTTTTAATTTCTTCCTTTTTTAGAAGTTAATATTTGCAAAGTTAACTCTGAATCCAAGTCTGATAAGTCTTGGAATACCGAAGTTATTCGGATCTCTTTCAAGAGCAGTATAGTCATCAACATATGCTTTTCCCTGTTCACGAGCAACAGCAGCACCTTCCGGATTCGTTAAATATCCGGTTGTGTATGCACTACCGGTTGAACGGTAAACATTAAGAACGTTATCTGCATCAAGAAGATTTTCTATCCAGAGATACGGAGTCAAAGTAGCACCGCCTAAATCAAATGCACGTTCTACCTTTAAATCAACTCTGAAATTACCCGGTCCGTAAGCTGAATTTACATAACCTTTGGTATTACCAAGGTTAGATCCGCCACCCGGGGTTATATTCTGCTGTTCGAGCGGAGTATAAGGACGGCCGCTTGAGAATGAAATGAGGAAGTTTGCAGAGAATCTCTCCATGAATCCCATTTCACCCTTAGGCACGGTAAAATCAACATTTATTACACCGGTATGTCTCTGGTCGAAATCAAGCGGAGCAATAACTTTAGGAGTTTCACCATTGTTATTTCTGAATGCTGCAGTAGTTGATGAACTGGTAGATGAACCGGTTCCTTCTGCAATTGCATAGGTATATTCAAGGTTAAATGAGAAGAAATCCAAACGGCTGACCGTTAATGACAATGCTAAACCTTTAATGGTTCCAAAGTCACTATTTGCAGGACCGTAATAACGATCTCTCTGACCTCCCCTTGATCTGTAAAAGAATCTGGTTTCGTCGTTAACAAGACCTTTGGTATTCTTATAGAATGCGGTAAGGTTTAATGCACCCGCGTTGTTACCGAGAATCTGTCTGAAACCAACTTCGTACTGAGTTGTTACTTCACTGTTTACATTACCGGTATTTACACCAAAGTTACCATCGGTGATAAGTCCGTCAAGTGAATTTACAGAAGTAAATACGTCAATAAGTCTTGGCTGCTGAATGAATTTACCAAACTGAGCATGGAATACGGTATTCTGAGTTACAGGGAAACCGATACCAATTCTTGGTGATATATAGCTTTCAGCGGATTTGATTGCAAAATCACCGTCATCAAATGCATTTGGATCGGTTCCGCCTGCATAAGGATAAAGCTCATCTTTTACAACATCTGCCTGGGAATCAAAATAATCCCAGCGAACGCCAAGGTTAAGTACCAAGTCACTTAATTCAAATCTATCCTGAACGTACAGGTAAGATATCATCGGATTTCTTGGTTTAGCTTTGGTTTTATATGAATCAGTACCGTAAACAGTCTGTTCATCTTCATCAGCCATTTCCTGACCGGTCACGTCAAAGCCGAAATAGAAAGGTCTCTGCAGAGCAGTTCTTTCCTTAAGACTTTTTGCATTTGCACCGCGTAAATCAACTGCGATAGCAGCAGGTCCTAAAGAATAATAACGGAGTGTATGATACTGGAATCCGCCGCCGATTTCCAACAAATGGCTGTTCACCTGATTGGTAAAATCCACGTCAACGGTAAGATTGCTGTTATTTAGTTTAGTGTAAGAGTTGGATACTCTGCCTTTTGCAAAGAATAACTGTACAGGATCAAGGGATACACGTGAGCCCTGCAACCTTAAATATGGTGCATTAGCAAGAGTATCGCCATATGCGTCAAGATTATCAAACCAAACACCGTCACCTGATTCTCTGTCCTGTAATTTGTAACCCACGTTAACATTATAGAACATGGAAGGTGATACCTGATGGCTCAATCTTGCACTGTATGAGTAAACACCTTCTTTTGAAAGTGGATTGTGCTCAGAATTATTTTTTGCATAGGTATGGGTGTAATTGCGGCTGTCCCTTAAGTTTACATTTGCACCTAAGCGCAATGAAAACGGCTGGAAGTTATGCAACGTTCTACCGCTGAATCTCCAAACAGCTGAAGAGTTGTTTGGCAGCGTGGTAGAATTCAATCCAATCGTCGGAATCTCAAGATTGATAGCTCTTGGATTAGCATCGCCGAACCATCCTCTTTCACCTGAAAGGAAGATAGTATTGTTTCCGTCACCCGGAATTATCGGACCGCCAAAGTTCAATGAGTAAAGGTTATAGCCGTAATCATCAGTAAATGATGAGGAAATAACATCTCCAAACAATGAATATTTAGCACTTCCTGATTTGGTGGTAACGTTAACGATACCGGACTGTGCCTGGCCGTATTTTGCTTCATAACCACCTATCTGGAAAGACAGCTGATCAATAGCATTGTTACTTACCTGAGCGGCATTGCCGCCAAAGAGAATGTCATTCTGAGGTACGCCGTCTACGATGTATAATACTTCACCGCCGCGGCCGCCGCGTACGTTAATGGTTGCGTTACCATCAGCGCCGCCGGAACCTTCCTGAATAACAACACCTGACTGAATACCGGCAAGTTTTTCTACGCCTTTAACCGGTAACTTACTGATCTGATCGGCATCGAGTACTTTTGTGGTATTGGTTGATTTTTCTTCAAAGAATTTCTTTGAGCTGACTTCAATGGTAGGCAGAGTAAAATCAGTACTCAGCTCAACATTGAGTTCATACGTAATGTTTGCAACAACACGGACATCCTGGATGGTCTTATTACCATAACCAACGTAGCTGAATTTTACTTCATACGTACCAGGGGTGACGTTAAGTATAAAATAGCTTCCGTCGACATCGGTTGCTGCTCCCTGGGAGGTTCCAAGGATTAATATATTGGCCCCGATAAGGGGTTCTTTCGTTCCTGCGTCTATTACTTTTCCTACGAGTTTACCCACACCTGACTGTGCATAAACTGCGGTAAAAGTTAACAACAGGAAGAATGAAAAGATTTTTGAAAACGAAACTTTCATTTCTTCTCCACTCAGTTAATTGTTATACAAGAGTAAATTAATTTCTCCTGCGGAATTTATCAAACTTTTTGATCAAAATAAAAAAACGGATCCCTTACTCAGAGATCCGTTTTATTAATATTCTTCAGATTCTCTGAATATTGTTATTTCATTAACATCATCTTACGTGTAGCGGAAAAGTCTGCAGATTCTAATCTGTAAACATATAATCCGGAAGAAAGATTTGATGCATCAAATGAATATGTATGTGAACCTTCTGTTAAGGAGCCGTTAACCAATGTAGCAACTTCTCTTCC
>CAYYJL010000201.1:0-5632 GCA_964472245.1 uncultured Ignavibacteriaceae bacterium
GTGGCAGAGGGTTCCATGTAGATTTGCCTGAGAATTTTGATTTTTCGCGGTAAACTGATGCCAGCCGGTTGCGGAGTGCCTCTTTGCTGAGGCCGCGTGTTAATACGCCATTATCAGCAATTGAAATTCCTCCTGTTTCCTCGGAAACAATAATGCTGATTACGTCTGCCTGCTCGGAGATACCTAAGCCTGCACGATGACGCATCCCTAAAGTTTCACCATTAATCTGTGTTGTTGTGGAAAGGGGTAAAGTAGCACGAACAGCTTCAATTATATCATTCTTAATAATCACTGCTCCATCATGAAGCGGAGCACGGGGATAAAAAATTGATCGCAGCATATTTTTTGTAATCTTGGAATTTACTAATTCCCCTGTTTCACTAAAGCCGCGGATACCACTTGATCTGATGACAACCATGAGAGCACCATGCTGCATCTGTGCCATCTCAAAAGCGGCATCTGCAATAATTGAAGGGACTTCAGTATTTACGGATTTTGCACCAAAACGCAGAAACGGACTTTTAGCAACAAACACCAGGAGACGCCGTATCTCCGGCTGAAACAGTATGATAAATGCAATAATCCATATATCGGTAATAAATTTTAAAAGCCAGCTAAGTCCCTTTAAATTGACAAGTTGTGCGGTGAATGATAAGAGAAGAACTATTACCAATCCCAGGAATATCTGGGCTGCAATGGTGCCGCGCAGCAACTGATATAACTTATATATCAGGAATGTAACAATAGCTATATCAACTATATCGAGCAGAGTTACACTTAAAAACCCGACCTTAAATAAATCTATCATCCGGCATCAAGGTATTGTGATAAGGTTTTTAGATATTTACCCAGCAAGGTATTATGTGTTCTGAATATCCGTGCTCCGCTGTTTAACAGCAATGCATGAAGAATAGCTGTTGGTACATCGCGTTCCTTAACAGGTAAATCAAATAATGAGTTAAACATTGATTTGCGGGATATACCCACCATGACAGGATAAAATAGTGAGGTGAAATGTTTTAAATTCTGTAATAACAACCTGTTATGCTCTGCGGTTTTACCAAATCCTATGCCGGGGTCTATGATTATATTCGATATTCCCAGACGTTCACATTCAAAGGATTTGCTTTCCAAAAAGAAATAGACTTCAGAAACTACATCGTCAAATGCGGGATTCAGTTGCATCGTTTCCGGACGGCCTCCTGTATGCATAATCACATAAGCACAATCAGATTCTGCAATAACCGGGAGCATCCCGGAATCAAAGGTGCTGCCTGAGATATCATTAATGATATGTGCACCGGAATGAATAGCTTTCCTAGCAATTTCTGATTTATATGTATCAACTGAAATGAGCAATGAAGGATGATTGCGTTTTATATATTCAATGGCAAAATAGATTCTTTCCCATTCAGTATCTGCATCAACGGGTTTTGCCCCGGGACGTGTGGATTCACCGCCAATATCAATGATATCAACGTCATGCTCCGCCATTTCATCTATTTTTTTTCTTATGCTTGCTGTATCCCTGTACTCACCGCCGTCGCTGAAGGAATCAGGCGTTAGGTTTAGTATTCCCATGATGGCAGGAATTTTACTCTGCCTGTCTAATACATACTTTAATCGATTTGAGACAGTCAATTCCATTTATATATCCGATTTACTCGAAAGAGAGCCGGCAACTTCTTGTATAAATCAACTTAAATCACCTTTGCTAATTTGATCTCTTGTGGTGCATGATCTCACCTTTAAGGATGGTCATCACTACTTCAAAGTGATCATTAAGTACAACGATATCCGCATCCTTGCCAACTGCCAGGATACCCTTTTTATTTTCAATGTTCAGAACCTTTGCACCGTTTAAGGAAGCCATTCTGAAAGCATCGGTTATTTTTGCGTTGGCTGTTTCTAAGAGGTTCTTGATGGCATAATTAAGTGTCAGCGTGCTCCCAGCCAAAGTACCGTCGGATAAAAACGCTTTCTTATCTTTCATAAATACTTTCTGATCTGCGAACTCATATTCTCCTTCATGCATTCCGCCGGCTCTTATGGAGTCGGTTATAAGGATAATTCCATTTGCACCTTTCAGCTTTAACAACAATTCCATCACAGCAGGATGTACATGGAGATTATCGGCAATCAGTTCAATTTTCAGTTCGTTACGCAGCAACGCACCAAGCGCCACTCCCGGATTCCGGTGATGAAAAGGCCGCATTGCATTGAACATGTGTGTAACATGTGCCGCGCCATTATCAATAGCCAATTCAATTTCGTCATACGAAGCCATAGAATGCCCGATGGAAAGCACAACTCCCTTTTTAGCAGCGGCTCTCATAACATCAATAGCACCCGGCAACTCAGGAGCAATGGTCATAATTTTTATTCTCCCTTCGGAAGCTTCCCACATCATTTCCCAGCTTTCGACGCTTGGTTTCCAAAGGTAACTTTCGTTCATCGCACCTTTTAATTCGGGGTTTAGATATGGGCCTTCCATGTGTATACCGAACACATTTGATGAAGGATTTTCCCTGATAAACTTTGCCACTCTTGCAAGATCTGCAAGCAACTGATCCGTCGGCTTTGCATACAGTGAAGCCAGCAAGGTTGTAGAACCATGCCGCATAAAATATGCTGCTGCATTCCGGATACTGTCTTCTGACTGATCAGCAAATCCGTAACCGCCGCCACCATGTACCAGTAAATCCACAAATCCGGGCGCAATGGTGTAGCCCGATATATCTATGACCTGGCTCTCATCCGGTATATCCACGTCGGAAACTCTGCCAAGTTCCGAAATAACACCATCTTCGATGATGATAGTACCATTTTTTACAATTCTGAATGGTGTAACAATTTTTCCGCCTACCAGCGCAATACTCATATTATCTAACCTGATTAACCTGCTATTAGTTTTTTTAATGCTGCTGTTTCTGCAGTTGGGTTATCGGAACCATATATTGATGATCCCGCAACAAATATATCACAACCTGCGACACTCAGCGCCTGAATGTTTTCTTTGGAAATTCCGCCATCCATTTCAATGACGAAGTTATAATTTTTCTTAACCTTTATATCTGAAAGAGTCTTTACCTTGTCAACTGTATAATTGATAAAGTTTTGCCCGCCGAATCCCGGATTTACAGACATAACGAGAACCAAATCCGCTATTTCCAGCACATGCTCAATGGCACTTATAGGAGTAGCCGGATTAATGGCAACGCCGCATTTAGTGCCGGATTTCTTTATATATTGCAAGGTTCTGTCCAAATGCACCGAAGATTCCTGATGAACAGTAAGATATTCCAGTCCTATGCTGAGAAAAGCATCCAAATGTTTGTCCGGCTCAACTATCATTAGATGAACATCCAGCGGAAGAGTCGTGCATTTTTTGGCTGCTTCAACAAGTATAGATCCAAAGGTGATATTGGGGACAAACCTGCCATCCATAACATCACAATGAATCAAATCAGCTCCGCCGAGTTGAACCAATCGGATAGCTTTATTTAATTCACTGAGATCAGCGGATAAAATTGAAGGGGCAATCTTTTTCATATTATTCTGCCTTTGTATTAGCTTCTTCCGGAATTGCTGCTTCTTTTGTAACAAACAGCTCTACCTTGTCTCCGGGATTCATTTTGCTTCCAGCAGCAGGATACTGATCTATAATCGTGTTTGGCGCTAGCTGAAATGAGGGCTGAAAATTAATTTTACCAACTTTTAAGTCTATTGCGGTGAGGATAGATTCTGCCTCAGAGAGAAGTTTACCCGTTAAAACAGGTACGGTTATGGTTCCCGGGAGCTGCCCTTTACTGATTGATACACCAACTTTGGTTCCTTCCGTAATAAAGGTGCCCGGTGCGTATTGCTGAGTCAGAATTTTATCCCTGTTCTCTTTTATTTCTACAATCTCTATTGAACCGAGCTCCAGGTTAGCTCTTTCCAGCATCAATCTTGCATCAGATAAAGACTTCCCTTTCAGGTCCGGTACCATCACTTTGGGCGCGCCGCCTGTAATGACAAGATGTATTCTTCTGCCAACTTTTACACTTTCCCCATGAGCGGGCCGCTGATTGAGCACAATTCCGGATGGTTTTTTCGGCTGGGGCATGGTGTCACTGACAACAGGGCTAAAACCTGCCTCCTGTAAAATCTCAAAAGCTCTGGAAATATTTTGTCCTTCCACAGCGGGAACCTCCTTCATTTCTCCGGAGACATACCACGGTAAAACAAAATAATTAAGGATAAGTACAACGATGAAAAAAACGGCAAGAACCGATAGAATTTTAAGAAAAAGCCTGTTATTAAACTTCATTTTCATTCCGATAATATATAAATTGGATGCCTGTTAAACAAAAGAATGAACCCCTATTACGGTATGCTTGCAAACTATTTTTTCTTATTCAGACAGATCTCAGAGTTAAATGTTCTGCTCCGGGGATATATTTTACGTGCCTGTTTTACACAGGAAAAGGATACACTGATGATGGAGTTCAGTTCCCCGACGGAATCAATTCATCTTGAGTTCCGTTCCACCTTCCCGAACCCTTATCTGGTGCTCCGCCGGAACTTTGCGCGGGCGAAAAAAAATCAGACCGATTTTTGGGTAGAGTTTCTCCCTTCTGCTGTTAACGAAATCGGCATTATACGCGGAGAGAGAATCATCAGGATAATCCTTGAAAATCACTCGGAGCTCATTCTCTTCGTCCGTGGGACCAAATCAAACATTCTTTTTGTCCATAAAGGAATAAAATACCCGTTTAGAAAGGATGAAGATGAACTGTCTAACGAGATTTTGGATAAATCTTTGGGAGAGTTTATTACAGGGGAAGCCGATTTTTTTGAATCTCTGCAGGAACTCGATTTCGAAAAACATTCATTTATGCTCGGCAGTGAGTTAAAAAGTGAATTGGAAGCCAGAGTCAGTGGAATTGAGAATGCTGAGGTAACAAATTCCGAACTGCGGAAGATTGTATCCGGTATTGTAAATGGCTCCTTTGGAATTTATAAGGATGCGGAAGAAGGCAGGCATCATATTCTCCCTGAGAATTTTATCTCCGCAGCTGACTTGGAGGCAGTAAAAATATACGATTCCGCACTTGATGCTGCAGCTGATTTTATTAAACTGAAACACAGAAATGCGGGTCTCCATCTAAAAAAGAAAAATGCTCTTAACCGGCTTAAGGCAGAGGTTAAAATTTTAGAAAAGAAGATTGCTGATACAAGTAAACGGATACAAGAAGGAAATAATTCTGAAAAATATCAAAAATATGCGGACCTGCTTTTGTATGTACCGGATAAAAAACAAAACGGACTTAAACAAATAGAAGTGGTTGATCCTGCCTCCGGGTCTGCATCGGTCACCATCCCGCTTGATCAGAAACTCGATATTAATCAGAACCGCAGAAAATATATTGATAAAGTGAAAAAAGAGAATATCAGCTATGAAAATTCTGTGTCAGTACTGCCACAACTCAAAGAAAAATTGAGTAATTTTTCAGAGTTAATAAATAAAATTGAGCAAACAGATTCAGTGAGTGAATTAGATGAACTGCTGCCGGATGTGCCGGGTCAGCAAAAACAAAAACAGGTCCCCCCGATACAGAACTTCAGAAAGTTTGATATACATGAAAAT
>CAYYJL010000202.1:0-5609 GCA_964472245.1 uncultured Ignavibacteriaceae bacterium
CTGCTGAAGCAGGTGGATTTTTTTTGTGCTTTCCTGAGGGGCTGCATAGAGCGCTCCTGTTGTAACGGTAATTCTGATTATTTTAGCATAGGAGAAAGTGAACAATTATGAAAGAATTTTGGAATCAGCGGTATTCCGCACAAGAATATATTTACGGTGAGGAGCCCAATGAGTTCTTTAAGGAACACCTTCCCGTGCCGGGTGAGAACAAAAAACTATTGCTGCCGGCAGACGGTGAGGGGAGAAATGCTGTTTGGGGGGCGATAAACGGATGGAATGCAGATGCCTTTGACTGGAGCGAAGCAGCCCGGGAAAAAGCACTTAAACTTGCCGAAAAGAAATCCGTCAGCATCAATTATCAGGTAATGCGGTTTGAAGATTTTGATGCACCGGCGGAAACGTATGACGCAATCGGTATAATATATATACATATAGATTCTGAATTACGGGAAATATTTTTTCCTAAATTGATTCGCGCGCTTAAACCGGGGGGTATATTAATCTTTGAGGCATTTGAAAAAGAGCAGCTGGCATATAGTTCCGGCGGACCAAACGATGCGGAGCTGCTGTATAATCTTGCGGAAGCTGCGGAACTATTTATAGACCTGGAATTTGAAGTGTTCACGAAGTCCAAGATATATCTGAATGAGGGTGAGCATCATTCCGGTGAGGCAATGGTTATCCGCTTTGTGGGAGTAAAGACCTGAAAAAAGTTCTCTTCATCAGTTACTATTGGCCGCCATCCGGTAAGGCATCCCTTCATCTTCCGCTGCAAATTATAAAACACCTTCCATCATTCGGATGGCAGCCGGTTGTGTTAACTGTAAAGGATGATGGTTTTTCTGACAGGGATGAATCTCTGCTGAAAGAAATTAATCCTGCACTGCCTGTGTACCGCACCGATGTGTGGGAACCGTATGATATATACCGGAAGTTTATCGGCAAACAGAAAGGGGAGAAACTTATTGCGTCTGAAACCATATCCAGAGAAAACCGTTCACTCAGCCACCGTATTTCAGTATGGATTAGGATGAATTTATTTGTGCCGGATGCAAGGGCCGGCTGGTATCCTTATGCAAAGAAGGAAATTAAAAAAATTCTGGAAGAACATCATATTGAGGCGATCGTGAGTATCGGGCCGCCGCATTCATCACATCTGGCGGGGCTTCATATGGCGGTGCAGCACAACATCCCATTTTACCCTGTATTTATTGACCCCTGGGTGGATATTGTGTATTACCGCGGAATGAAGCGCAGTGCCTAAACTGTTGCCGCAGACAAGTACTTAGAAAAGAAAGTGCTGCATAAATCGGAAGCAGCTGTCTTTGTCACCGATTCCATGCGGCAGGATTATATACGCAAGTACGATTTCCTTTCGGGCAAATCACATATTATATACTGGGGATATAATGAAGAAAATTTCAGCGGCAGGAATGCAGAGAAACGAAGCGGTGGTAAAACAGTTATACTTCATGCGGGTAATATCTTTGACTATCAAAACCCGGAACATCTTTGGATATATATTAAACAAAAGATTACAAATGGTGAAAACATAGAACTCCGCTTTGCAGGTTCTGTTGCGCCGGGTATTAAAGCTGCCCTGGAGAGAGCGGAGTTAACGGAGCATGTTAGTTTTCTTGGTTTTTTACCGTATCATCAGGTTGTTAATGAGATGCTCTCTGCCGACTATTTGCTTGTATGCGCAACTGAGAAAAGACATGTGCCGGGAAAATTATTCGAATATATGCGCTGCGGAAATAAAATAATTGCCTTTGGTGAAGATAATGAAGAGGTTGAAGATTTGCTGAATGATTCCGGCAGCGGAAAATTATTCTCTTATACAGAAACCGGGGCAGATTATTTTGCTGAAGCCGGCAAAGGTGTATATAATCCTGAAAGTGTTAAACAGTATGACCGCAAAAATGCCGCCGGTTATCTGGCGGAGTTGTTTTCTGCTGCCAAAAGGCATGTAGAATAACAAATCAGCTTATATATGAGCTTGCATATATAGCAGGAATGGCAGACGTAAAAATTAAAGCCGGGCAATAAACCCGGGCAGGCGTTAATCATGGAAGCCCATCCATCAGATATGCCCCTGCCCCCGTCCCGCTGATGTGTAGAATACTCCCATAAAATAAGGTTAAAACGAGGTTTAAAAACTTTAAAATTATTACATAAATAGTTTCTTTTTAAGTTAAATTATCTTTAATTTTCACCTACACTTATAAACACTATAGGAGGTTACAATGGCAAAAGCCAAACCAATGACAAAGTCAGAATTATTAAGCAATCTTTCAGCCAAAACCGGCTTAACCAAAAAAGACTGCGGCGGATTCCTTGACACACTTGCACAGCTCGCTTATAAAGAAGCAAAGAAAAGTTTTGTGCTGCCGGGTCTCGGTAAACTAGTTGTAGTTCAGAGAAAGAAAAGAAAAGGCAGAAACCCTGCAACCGGACAAGAGATTGTCATCCCTGCTAAAAAAGTTCTGAAGTTCAGAATTGCTAAAGCAGCCAAAGATGCTATCTTAGGATAATAATTTCAAAGGGCTCATAACAATGTTATGGGCTTTTTTATTTTAAATGATCGTGCTGCACTATCCGGCAGCATTTGTCATTCTATTTTTCTTCATAACAGGAGCAGAATTATGAAAAAATATCTCATACTCTTTTTACTATTTTTAGTTATACCCGCCGCCGGCCAAACAGTTATCATAGATGATTTTGAAGATGGTCCCGGCAGATTTAACCTTCATACAACATTTTCAGGATCTACGCGGGGAATACTGCAGTCATTGCCGGTAGTGGATGAAACAATACTCCCGGTGAGCGGTACAAAATCCCTGAAGATACAGCTGATTGACAACCCTGCAGATACATCAGATTGGTTTGTCAGGTTTCTTTCCGGCGGAGGATCACCTGCGAGCAACTTACTGCTCAATGATACAGGGTTTGTCGGGTTTTGGCTGCGTGCAGACAGGCCTTATCTTTCCGTTCGTATGATTATCGATGATAAGAATGATACCAACAATCTGGTTGGTACCAATGAGATCAGTGTTCCGCTGAATGTAACCGGAGGATTGGGCTGGTATCTTTATCAGTGGGATCTTGCTGATACCAATAACTGGAACGCATTTATTGCCTCAGGCAACGGAAGAATACAGGATCCTGTATCTATAGATGCAATTGTATTTTCAGCGCCAAATTCTTTAGCGAATAATGATACCGTTACCGTTTGGCTGGATAAAGTAAGCTTTAATACTTCTCAGCCGCTGCCGGTTGAATTGGTCAGCTTTGCCGGAACCACAGAGCTTAATCAGGTAAAACTGACATGGGCCACTGCTTCCGAGCTGAATAACCGCGGGTTTGATATTGAGCGCAAATTTGAGAACGGAACCTGGCAGGCAGTCGGCTTTGTACGCGGTGCGGGAACCACTCAGCAGCCGCTGCAATACACCTACACTGATGTGGTGGAAACCGCAGGAAAATACCAATACCGCCTCAAACAAAGCGATTTTTCGGGCGTTTATGAGTATTCCCCGGTGATTGAAGTGGATGTCATAGGGGTTTCAGGCACGTACACACTGGTGCAGAATTACCCAAATCCCTTTAATCCTGCCACAAAAATAAATTATTATTTACCTGAAAAAGGTTTGGTTAATTTGTCAGTATTTAATATGTTAGGTGAGAAAGTTGCAGAAGTTATATCTGCATTTCAGGAAGCGGGAGAATATTCAGTTGATTTTGACGGCACCGGCTTAAACAGCGGTGTTTACGTTTACAGTCTTCAGGTTAACGGCAATATTCTCAATAAAAAGATGACCCTCCTAAAATAATACAGCTATACCCTTGGGCAGGTGTTAACCCCGCATCTGCCCATTTTTTTATCCTTTCTGATTAGATTTCTTTCCCTCATATTTACCCAGCACACTGTCGTACAGCGATTTTTCTACCTTAGATAAAATGTAAGCCAGCAGATTTTTGCTTTCTTCCATACCGTGAAAAAAAGCGATTTCCTTTTCTTCCTTCGTATTGATAACACGCATCAGTCCGCGGGATTTCCCGTCGAATACTCCGCCTGCCAAACGGTCCACCTTTGATATTTGCAACACCACTTCTTTAGAACTGAGAAAATAATCGGTACCGGTTATAACATCATCTTTTACGGTAATCGCAAAAGGCACGGTGCGGTAAACGCGGATAAAAAAGAAATTGATGATTATAAGTGCAGCAATGATAACGGCTGCATAAAAGTATTCAAACAATCTGCCGGTCATTCCTCCGAGCAGGGGAACAAGATACAAAAGCAGAAATAAGGTGGCAGCAATATTGCCAAAGCGGTAGAGAAAACGGTAGAACAGAGGATATGTATATGTTTTGTTAAATTGATTTGCCATGATTCACAAAAATTCTTCTATCTTTGCAATATAAACAAATTAGATGAACAGAAGGATGGATCAAAGAGGAAAATGTGCCTGATAGTTTTTGCATATAAAGCGCACCCGCAATATAAAATGATACTTGCTGCAAACCGGGATGAATTTTTTAACCGCCCCGCTGAACCGGCGGATATGCGGGGTGAAATCGTCTGCGGACTTGATAAAAAAGCCGGCGGCACCTGGCTTGGCGTGCATAAATCGGGGAAGATTGCCGCACTCACCAATTACAGGGACCTGCGGAACATCAAACAGGATGCACCAAGCAGGGGTGAACTTGTTATGAACTTTTTGAACGGTACTCTATCACCTGAGGAGTACTTTGCCCGCACCGCCGAAAGCAGCGATATGTATAATGGTTTTAACATGATTGCGTTTGATAAACATTCCGGTGCATACTTCGGCAGCATGGGTAAGATATGTACACCGCTTGAGCTGGGTATATACGGCCTGAGCAATGCGCTGCTGGATACCCCCTGGCAAAAAACAGAAACAGCAAAACTACATCTCACCCGCCTTGTTAATACGGATGATATAAATGCAGAGCAATTGCTTAATATTCTGCAAAATAAAAATCAGGCAGAAGAAAAAGATTTGCCTGATACCGGAATTGGGCTGGAATGGGAAAAAGTCCTCTCTCCGATATTCATAAACACTAAAGGATATGGAACCCGCTGCTCCACTATCTTATTGTGGGGGAATGATGATAAGATTAAATTCCGGGAAGTTACTTATGATGAAAGCGGAGAGCAGACCGGGGATAAACAGTTAGAAATAGAAGTTTGAAGATGAGCTTGCCGCAAGAATTGTTTAAATCACTTCCCCTTTCCAACATTAAATTTTTATGAAGCTGCCCGTATGCTTTAAATAAGCAGAGAAACTCCGTAAGTTTCTGGGTAAATAACAACGGAGTTTGCGTGGCTACAAGAAGAAATTTTTTACTTACCTCCTTACTGGGTGCAGGCGCACTTATGCTGCCGGCAAGAGCTGCCGGATTGCAGTATAATCCCGTAATACCATATTCTCATATACGGATACGAGGTAAAGTAACCGGAAGCGGTATGCCGCTCGCAGGTGTTTCAGTGAGTGATGGTATGCAGGTGGTCAGAACAGCCAAGGACGGTACGTATGAATTAATCTCCAACTCCGATGCACGGTTTGTGTTTATATCAGTTC
>CAYYJL010000203.1:0-5570 GCA_964472245.1 uncultured Ignavibacteriaceae bacterium
ATATATAACCACACCTCCGTTGCCGGAATCTTTAACATTCGCCGGAGAAAATGTCAATCTTGATAAGTGGTATATAAGGGAACGGCTGGAAAGAGAAATTATCAATGTAACCTATGCCCATTCCCTTACATTAATGACTCTTAAACGGAGCAGCAGATGGTTTCCGATGATCGAAAAGATATTCAGTGAAAACGGAATACCTGACGATATGAAATATCTTGCGCTGGCAGAAAGTAATTTGACGAATGCTATTTCTCCGGCTAAAGCTGTAGGGTATTGGCAGATTTTAGAGAAAACGGGAAGACAATTTGGTTTAATCATTGATAAGGAAGTGGACCAACGATATGACCCTGAACGGGCGACCCATGCTGCAGTCCGATATCTGAAACATGCACATGCAACACTTGGGAATTGGGTACTGGCGGCTGCCTCATATAATGCAGGTATCAGCGGAATAAATAAGCGAGTCAGCACACAGGATGAAGAAGATTACTTTGACCTGCACCTGCATGATGAGACCCTGCGGTATATATTTCGTGCAATCGCCTATAAATTGGTAAGTACTCAACCGGAAAAGTATGGTTTTATCCTTGGTGAATCAGATTATTATCCACCGCACAAGACGTATGAAATTGAAGTGACCGGAACGGTTGATTCCTGGGTTGATTTTGCAAAGGCAGAGGGGATAACATTTGGGGCATTAAAATATTACAATCCCTGGATCAGAGATATGCGCTTGAGAAATGCGAAACGTAACACATTGGCTGTAAAAATTCCTGTACAAGAGGTAAGATGAAAAAAGTTGTGGTACTTGGCGGCGGTAAAGTCGGGTTTTTAATTGCTGTTGAGTTAAGCAGCATTGCTGATGTTACGCTGGTTGATAATAATCCTGCAGTCGGTGAACAAATTAAAAATTCGGGTATAGGTAAATTCCAGCTGCACGATTTGATAAAATCCGGATTTGACATGAATCAGATACCGGAAGCTGACTTATATATCGGAGCTGTGCCCGGCTGGATGGGGTACAGAACTGTAGAGGCACTTGCTGCAAAATCAAAACCGGTTGTTGATATATCCTTCTTTGGAGAAGACCCTGCACCGCTGCATGAGCTATATAAAAAGAACAATGCGATTTGTGTACTTGATGCAGGTGTTGCTCCCGGACTAAGTAATTTCATAGCGGGGCACCTGGCAGCAAAATCAGCACTCACACATTTCACCTGTTATGTCGGCGGACTTCCTTTTGAAAGGAAGTATCCGCATGAATATGTTGCTCCTTTTTCTCCCATTGATGTCATTGAGGAATATACGCGTCCTGCAAGAATAGTTGAAAATGGGCAGATTGTCATTAGGCAGCCGCTTTCCGAACCTGAATTACTGCATTTTGACGAGGCGGGAGAACTTGAAGCATTTAACAGTGATGGTCTGCGTTCATTGTTATACACATTAAAAATTCCGAATATGAAGGAAAAAACTCTCCGTTACCCCAAACATGCAGAGTATATGCGGTTTCTTCAGGCAGCGGGATTTTTTGATGATACGGAGATTCATGTGAAAAATACAGCTGTCAATAAAAGGGATGCTACGGCAGCGATTTTATTAAACGGCTGGAAAGGGGATAATACTTATGATGAATATACGGTCATGAGGTTGGAGTTGGATCAGATGCAAAATGGTTCCGGAAAGAAGATTATTTTTGATATATTTGACCGGAGAGATAAGCAGACAGGTTATTCATCAATGGCGAGAACAACGGGATATACTTGTTGTGCTGCTGCAAAACTTATCCTGGAAGAAAAGATATCCGGTGCAGGATTGTTATACCCTGAAGAGCTGGCAAAAGGGGATGATGCGATTTATAACGAAGTCATAAATTATCTGACCGGAAAAGGTATTTCGATTAAAAAAAGGGAAGAGTTAGTCTAAAAAGTCAGACTAATGTGATGTTTGCATACAATCCATTGGCGGGATGCATCATGACACCTGCAACAAATTTGACTTCATTTTTATCCGCACGGGTAAAGCGAAATTTTTTAAGCATGGAACCGGTCACCTGGCTTATCTGCAGTTGAGCAATCCGGCTCCCCAAACAATAATGGGGTCCCTGCCCGAAAGGTATATATTGATAGGGATTTTCTATTTTATTGTTCAGGAAACGCTCCGGCTGAAACTGCTCCGGTGAATCCCAATGATTTTTATTCCGATGAAGAAAATAAGGGGACATAAAAATCCAAACACCCCTTGGTATTCTGTAACCCATTATTTCATCATCCTTAAGAGACATCCGGTGAATAGCCCAAACAGACGGGTTAATTCTCAACGATTCTTTAAGCGATGCATTAAGATACTCAAGTGATTCAACTTCCCTGTACCCGAGAATCTCCCCGGTATTCGCATCCGTAATTTCTTTGCGGCATTTCTCCTGAACCTGAGGATGCATCATAAGATTATTCAGGAACCAGGTCATGCTGTCAGCTATGGTATCCATTCCGGCAAAAACAAGATTACGCATTTCCCCCCGAACGGTCTGCAAAGAAATTCTTTTTTCTCTATAGGCATTGACCAGAATATGGAGAATGCCTGCTGCCGGAATTTTACCCGACTCCGCATCATAAAATAGAGACATCATAACATCTTCAATATCCTGCGCAGCTTTGTTGAAAGCATCATTATCAGAACTGATTTTAAATGTCTTTTTTAACTGTTTGTGCAGCACACGTTTATAAAATAAACCGGGCCGCACGCCGTCCAGAATTGTCTGGAGGTTTTTCAGCATTCTATTCTGATCAATCTCGGCTTCAGGTGAACACTGAGTTTTTATAAGTATGCTCAGGAACAAGTGGCGGAGGAAGGAGGAAAGTTCAAGCGGCTTTTGGGAATCAGCTGATTTTTGTAATAATTCAAACGATTTTTGTGTTTCTTGCCTGACTATTGTTTCGGTTAAATCAATACTGCTTTGATGGAATCCGGGTTTAAGCAGGGACAGTTCTTTTTTCCATTCTTCATCTTCAAGATAAAAGATACCGTCTTTCAGGAGCGGCTCAAGCTCACGTATAGCTCTCTGCCGGGAATAGTTTTCATAATTTGTTTTAAGCACATGTTTTATTGCTTCAGGATGATTAGCAAGTAATATCTCGAACTCGCCAAGACGCATGAAGACCATATCACCATATTTCTGCAGGAAGTATTCATAGTATGCAATATCGTTTTTATAGAACAGAGGGAGTTTAAAAACGATTTCAGCAATTGAGGGTCCCGGGGGTAGCTGCTGGCTCATAAATATATATTATATTACAAGGTTGTGAACATGCGCAGCTCAACTCCACGGAACTCCGGCTCATAACGGCATACACCACCGATACAAATATTACCCGCCTGGCGGGAACCGGCTAATATGGAGAACCGTAAATTTTCATTGACGCGGTAGGCAAACTGGGCAAAGTTCCAGAATTTTCGTATAACATTTCCGGCTGTTGGTTCTTTAGACTCCATCTCGCTTACAAAACTAATTCGTATATCAGGTGATCTGTGAAACTCCAGTGTGAGTTGATCTATATAATACCTTTCGTTGTTAACCCTGTTTTTAACATACTGATGTTCAAGAGATGCTTTAACTGAGGTAAAATCCGTGAGACGGTGAGTATATTGCAGAATAGGCGTTACAGCAATAGTATTGGTAACACTCTCTTCCGTATATCCGAAAGCAGGCAGCAGTTCTATTGCCAGGGAAGCATTAAACTTAGTTGAAATAAAGAACTCCTCAAAACTCTCCTGCGAGGGTACACTGCTTCCCAACAGACGTTTATAATAAGAACTGTTCGATAAAGAAACTGTACGGGAGTAGCCAAAATTCAGACTGTAGATTTCAGCGTATGGAATTAAAAAGTCTATTTGATAACCTTCCTCGTTGTTCTGATCCAGAGGTACAGGATGCCTGTTCATGAGCGCAAAAGAATAATCTCTTCTGACACCGGGAGGAGTGTTATATATTACAGTGCCGTCTGAGGAACCAAATACCATGTTATCGTACAGTTTGTACTCGGCAGTCATGCTGAAAAGCGAATTGTAAACACTCAGACCGGTATAAAGTGCTTTTCCCGAAATTTTTTCATCACGCAGTGCTGCAGAAGACTGAAAATCATCATTGTGTTTGACAGCGAATTCCGTGTATATGTCAAAATTTTCAAACTGGGGCTGCAGCCGTACTGAAGCCACGCCTGTTCTTGCAAGAGCGGGCGATTCCGGTTGATTGGAGGCATAGGTAATACCTGCATGAAGGAAGGGAAGTCCGCGGTATTCAATGTCTGCAGCGTGTAAAATCTCATTACGCTGACCCAGTGTGTTTTCCGGTGAACCGGAAAATGCCTTCATATATATATCCCGGTACCATCCTTCAAAATGAACTCCGGCAAGATTGTTATCTACCCTGAGGTTTCTATCCTCATAGATTTTGACAAGCATGCCTCTGCCCATCAGCGTATAAAAATTACCTGCAGTTATTTCTCCGCCGGCGTTAATATCCCCGAGCATGGCTGAAACATACCGGAAGCCGATATCGCCATATCTCTTTTTTGAGCGGTAGACTGCCGGATTCGGATCGTTCGGCTGGAATATCTCATAACGAATTCCTGCTGAAAAAGCACTGTACTGGTAATCCAGATTCAGCCAATTCTCAAAAATTTCGGTTTTAGTCTCTATATCAAAGGAATATTTTAACTCGTTACCAATCGAAAGCCCCTCAGGAAGGCGTAATCCCGGGTCCTGGTCTTGTGCAACTAAAGTGCACGATAATAAAGGAAACAGAAGAGTAAGTAAAAGTTTGTTATTCACCTGTGATTCCAAGCTGCTTTTTTATAATCTCTTCAACCTTCAGTTCATCACCGGGGCTATAGCCGCTTTGCGAATAGAAGATACCACCTTCACTATTTACAACATAAGTTTGTGGTATGGACTGAATATTGAATCTTCGCATTGCTTCAGTATTAGGATCCATCAGTACCAAAAAATCATATTTCTTTGAATATATATACGGTTTAACTTTAGCCATACTTTTAGCATCATCAGTTGAAATTGCAACCACGGTAACATTTTCCGCACCGTACTTATTCTTTATCTGCTGAAGATGCGCCAGTTCCTGCATGCAAGGCATGCACCATGTAGCCCAAAATGTAATGATAGTTACTTTTTTACCTAGCATGGTCTGGGAATCATACATTTTTGCAGTCCCAAGTTCTTTGAGTCTGACCTGCGGGATTTTTTGCAAATCACCGGGATAAAGTAACAGCAAGGGGAGCAACAAGAAAAGTAAATGCTTCATTGTAAATACACTGCCTTCACTAATTCATGATAATTAAGGGATGATAACCTTATAAAATATATACCGGACGGGAGCCCTAAAGAACTAAAACTAACCGGTACAGTATGGGTACCCATACTAAAGGACAAACCGGAAAAAACTTTATATACCTCTCCTGATACTGAGATAACCTCCAATGACAAGGTTTGGCTATTCCGTAGTGTGAATTGTACTCTTGTTTCCGGGTTAAAAGGGTTCGGGTAACTACCAAGCG
>CAYYJL010000204.1:0-5485 GCA_964472245.1 uncultured Ignavibacteriaceae bacterium
ACGCGGATTACTCAGAGATTCTTTGTGCGAATAAAGTGCACTTTTAGTCATCGCGGCAATTATACCTGCACCAATACCGTGGCCTGATACATCACTCACAAAAGCTGTAATTCCTCCGGTATCTGTTTCCCGGTAATCGAAAAAATCGCCGCCCACCTCCTGCGCTGAAATGGTCATCCCGAATACCTCAGCAGAACCGGTGACCAGTTTTTCCTTGGGATTCAGGGACTCCTGAATCTTTTTGGCAACTCCAAACTCCGTCTCAAGCCGTATCCGCTCCCTCCCCTCCCGGTACAATGTTACGATAAACATTGTATATCCGAGTGCTATTAAAAGAATTGAGAACAATCCGAGCAATGTCCGCTCATCACCAATGGACTGAAATTCCTTTTTGGCAACAACAACATTGTTATTAATTTCTGAATAAACATTTTTTGGTGTGGCCCCTGTTAGATATTCTTCTATTTGTAAACTGAAAACATTCCCGGTCGTAAAAAGCAAAACAAAAAATATCAGCCAGAAAATCCTCCGCCCGAGCAGGATAATACTTGCAGATACACCGCCGGAACAAATGGTTACGATAATAACACCCGTAAGCGAAATATGCCGGAGCGGATTATCCATAAGAATTGAAAGCGGACCAAGCGTGGCAAAGATAAGAAATACAGATACCGCCAGTAAGAACCGAATCTTAAACGACATCTGATGCCACATATTATATGCTCTCCCCTTCTGGCTCATGCGGCGGTCCCTGACAGAATATTCATGCAGGCAGGAAAGTATATACGCGGCTCCGGTATAGGGAGTCTACTACCTGAAGCATAAGCCAAAAAAAAGGCGGACATAATCCGCCTTTTCTCAAAAATGTTATTTCCGTTTATCAACAGGAGTATATTCTCTTTTAGTTGCACCGGTATATAACTGGCGGGGTCTGTATATTCTCAAACCCGGATCGTCACGCATTTCCTTCCAGTGAGCAAGCCAACCGGGCAGTCTGCCGATGGCAAACATAACTGTAAACATATTGGTTGGTATACCCAATGCTTTGTAGATAATACCACTGTAAAAATCCACGTTTGGATACAGTTTACGTTCTACAAAATAGGGATCTTCCAAAGCTACACGTTCAAGGTTTTTAGCTACCTCAAGCAGTGGATCGTTAACGCCTAATTCGTTAAGAACATTGTCACATGCCTGTTTTAGGATTTTTGCTCTCGGGTCAAAGTTCTTATATACTCTGTGGCCGAAACCCATCAATTTGAATCCGCTGTTTTTATCCTTTGCCAGCTCAACATACTTTTTATAATCTCTGTTATCATTGGCAATCTGTTCCAGCATGGTAACAACTTCCTGATTAGCGCCGCCGTGCAGAGGTCCCCACAATGCACCAACGCCTGCGGAAATTGTAGCATATACATTGGCATGAGAGCTTCCTGCCATACGTACCGTGGAGGTACTGCAGTTTTGCTCATGATCAGCATGCAGGATAAGGAGTTTATCAAGTGCATCCTCAATCACGGGATTCACATGGTATTTATCTGAAGGTACAGCAAACATCATATGCAGCAGGTCCCCTGTATAACTGAGGTCATTCCTCGGGTATATATACGGCTGGCCGAGTGATTTCTTATACGAAAACGCCGCAATGGTTTTTAGTTTGGAAATCAACCGGATAATGTTCAGGACGCTTTCTTTTTCATAATCCTCTTCCGGATAAAAAGTAGAAAGTGAGGCAACCATAGAGGAAAGCACACCCATGGGATGTGCGTTTGCATTAAATCCTTCAAACATTTTTTTCATGTCCTCAGGAAGCAGACTATGGTGGGTAAGGTCAAATTTAAACTGTGCCAATTGCTCCTTATTAGGCAGTTCGCCAAAAATGAGCAGATAAGCAACTTCAATGAAGCTTGATTTTGTTGCGAGTTCTTCAATCGGGTATCCGCGATACCTCAGAATGCCAAGATCTCCGTCAATAAAGGTGATTGCACTGCTGCAAGAGCCGGTATTACCGTAGCCGTTGTCAAGTGTTATTGCACCGGTTTGTGCACGGAGGGATGAAATATCTAAGGCAACTTCTTTTTCGGAACCGACGTGAACGGGAAGAGAATACTCTTTTCCGTCTAAAATTAATTTTGCTGAATCCATTTTAATTCCGTTAGTTTAGTTGAAAGTCAGGTGCTTGTAAGTAAGCCCATACATAATATATAAATTAGCGATATTTAGCTGATTTTACAAGCGGAAACGCTCCAAAAACATTCGTATTTTAGGTTTATGATTCTAAAAAGATGGCACCTCCCCTCTCAATTGATGAACGGAAAATATTGAAATCGGTCTGGCAAAAAAACTTAACGACACTCTGGTTAACACAGTTTTTTGCGATGGCGGGGCTCAGCGCTGTGGTGCCCTTCCTGCCGCTCTTTGTTCGAGAGCTTGGTGCATCCTCTGCAGAAGAAGCAGTAAAATGGAGCGGGCTGGTTTTTGCCGCACCTTTTTTTGTAACTATATTCATCACTCCTTTATGGGGCGCACTGGGAGATAAATACGGCAAACGCCTTATGGTAATAAGGGCAGTTATCGGACTTGGCATTGCTCAAATTCTTATGTCGTTTGCACAAAATGTAGAGCAGCTTTTTGTTTTCAGAATTCTTCAGGGGGCACTCAGCGGTTTTTATCCCGCGGCTATAAGTCTGATCGCAACACATACGCCGGAGGAGAAACAGGGTTTTGCTCTCGGATCATTTCAGTCTTCAAATACTTCAGGCAGTATAATAGGACCTGTGCTCGGCGGTTTACTCTCAGTAGTTCTCGGTTTTCGGCTGGTCTTTGTTGCCAGTGGTATCATCAGTCTGCTGATGGGCATTGTTCTTTACTTTTATTTAATTGAGGATAACAAGAAGCATAATTCAGAAAAACTTGCCTATATAGAAAATTGGAAAACCGCACTCAGCTCAAGAGTCCTGTTTATCATGTTGTCGCTTGTTTTTTTGGCATCGTTCGGTGTCGCGTTCATCAGACCGTTGTTTGTATTCTATGTGGAAACAATGGTCACAGACCCGGAGATTCTCCCGGGTACGACCGGTGTCCTGTACAGTCTCATTGGAATATTTTCAGCAATCTCATCTTTTTGGCTGGGTAAACGTATTGATTCTCACGGCACCCGCTCCATATTGATTATTGGTATTTTGGTTACGGGAATCGCATACCCTGCACATTTCTTTATTGAAAACATTTATTTATTGGTACCGGTCAGGATTATACTCGGCTTAGGTTTTGGTGTTATCATGCCCGCACTATTTACAGAGATAAGTTTAAATTCCCCTTCCGATAAAAAAGGCGGCATGATGGGTATTGCCTCCAGCTCACAAACTTTGGGGAATCTGATTGCACCTCTGTTATCAGGCATGGCAGCTGCTTTTTACGGAGTGCGTTCTGCATTCCTGATTGCCGGTGTTGTATTTCTGCTGATGCTGCCACTATTGCGATTTTATAAACCGGCGCAACAGGCACAGGAATGATTCTGTTTGTTTCTCCATTATCGCATGATTGCAGATATACTGCAAAATTGGTAAATTTAAAATTCAATTAGTTAGAAATTAGGAAACCATGTCTCAGCAAATAATCGCCCACGTAGAAATTCCAACCACCTCACTTGAAGAATCTGCAGTTTTTTTTAAAAAAGTATTTGAATGGGAATTCAGGGAATTCGGCAGAGGATATCAGTTATATAATACTCAAAAAGGAATGACCATCGGTCTGAGAAAAGTGGAATCAATTGCAGCCGGCGATACCACAATTTTTCACGTAAACGTTGATGATGTGGAAAAATACTGCGATCTCGCAAAAATGGCCGGAGGCACTGTTTTCCGCGGCAAAACAACCATACCGGTATACGGTTATTATGCGCTCATCCGTGATGCACAGGGTAATACTATCGGATTGTTCCAGCCAAATCATTAATAAGAACCAATAATTTTTCTCACGTTATTCAGCCGCCTGTCTGAGGCGGCTGTATCTATCCTCACATTTGCCTTCAAATTGAAATCCTGCCAACATTAGGAGAATTCAAGTAACTTTTGTTAGTTTGTAGTATCGGATGAAATGAGTTGCCGGATATACTCCGCCGCAACCAATCCGGTTCCCCGGTATTTCATCTGTTTTCATCATTATTACTTGAGGATTCCATGAAAACAAAAGTAACCCTTCTCATTGCATTTTTTGTTATGGTTTTTGCTGCAAACGCCCAAAATGTAACTGTATCAGATTATGATGTTCCGGTAAGTACTGCTAAAATACTCCGGCTCACCGGGGGCTTTAACTGGAGCCAGACAACCGGAGAGGTTGCAGGCGGTTCTTCGGTAACAAACGTGACTGCAAACAATGCAAATCTAAACGTTTTATACAACAGTTTCTATTCTTCACTCCCCTTTGCCTGGTTTATGGATGTATATGCAAACGGCGGGAAAAATTTCAGCAGTTACAATCATGATATCGGTATATCACCCAGCGTACGGAAATATATATGGAATGAGCGTGATTGGTTCGGGTTTGCACGGCTTGATGCAAGGCATGTGAACACGTACAAGCAGATTGAATCATATTTTACGGTAGGCGGCGGATACGGAAGATATATCAATGCCACCGCACTTGCCAAGGCAGTCCGCATTGAAGAGCACTTAATCCGTGAAAATGTAATTTCCGGTTACCTCTCCAAATCCGCAATGATTAAAATTGCTAACATCATCGAAAGAGAAAGTGAATACCGCGGTATATATGGCGATACCTACGAGACTAAATGGTATAACGATATTGAGGCAGAAATTAAAACCGATGAAAAACTGACCGGCGATAACGTTGGCGCTCTTGGAATCCTCAGAATGCAGCAGGTCCTTAAAGGAATTAATGAACGCGTTAATGACCGTTATTACGGATGGGATGCTACAGCCGGTATCAGGTTTAATACATCAACCAGTGACAAGTCCCCCGTACAAACTCCAAACCTTACCATCGGCGGCAGATATTCACACCCGATTACCTGGAGGACTCAGGTTAATTCCTTTTTGAATCTCGGTACCCCGATGGATTCATCTTTTTTCTCAAATGTGTTTATTACTGCAGGTGCAGACTTTATATACGAACTAAGCAACCGTATCAATTTTGTTTCCGGTTACCGTCTCACATCAAGGACTCCGGATGTTGGTGACTCCTGGATTGACCATAATCTGGGCGCATCCTTTATTTTCTATCTTGAAAATCAAATATACCTGGGCATTAATGGTAATCTGGTCAGAAGCGGCAACCCATCACAAGTTGCCGGCACAAACTATCTGCCAAAAACAGACCTTGCAATGAATATTACTTTACAATACAACTTGTATTAGAATCACTATCCGCGGGAACCCTCCCGGGTACCCGCGGATTCTCTTCCCTCATTCCCTTTGCTTTCATTAACACAACCCATATATTTTAAAGGTAATTTTAATTATTT
>CAYYJL010000205.1:0-3023 GCA_964472245.1 uncultured Ignavibacteriaceae bacterium
CAATCCCTTGGAATTTTTGCGCTCGGCGCAATTTCCTTCGTTATCGCAACGTTTGGCGGTGTTCTGTTTGTTAAGTTCATGAATCTCTTTCTGAAAGAAGGAAGCAAGATTAATCCGCTTATCGGCAATGCGGGTGTATCCGCCGTGCCTGACAGCGCGCGCGTATCACAGGTGATTGGATTGGAATACGACAAAACAAACCATCTGCTGATGCATGCAATGGCGCCTAACGTAGCAGGTGTTATCGGAAGTGCTGTTGCTGCCGGTATTATGCTGAGTTTTCTCATCTGATAATTGAAGAGAAGAAGAGTCTTTTCAATCACGGGAATTGGTTAAATTACCTTTCTGATGTAATTTAACTGAGAAATTTAAAATTCTTGTGATATATGAAAAGACTTTTCTTTTTTCTTGCTGCAGGACTGCTGTTTGGCGGTACTAATACATTTGTCAGAGTAAATATTGCGGGTTATCTGCCTGATGACCCCAAGACTGCTGTATATTTGAGCAGAGAGCAAAATCCTCCCGCCTCGTTTGCCATACATGATGCACTGACGGGTAAAGCCGTTTATGAATCCCGGAAAATTACTCTTACGGGCGGCTGGGGTAATTTCAAGTTTACTGCAAGAATGGATTTTTCCGGGTTTACACAGAGGGGTTCATGGTATATATCAGCGGGGAGTTTTAAGTCGGATATATTCAGAATCGGGGAAGATGTGTATGACGGGCTTACCGATGTGCTGTTAACCTATATGCGCCAGCAGCAATGCGGGTATAATCCTTTCTTAAAAGATTCCTGCCATACCAAAGACGGATTCCGTATATATCATCCTGCGGGGGATTCCCAGTATATTGATGTGCGCGGCGGCTGGCATGATGCTTCGGATTACCTGCGTTATGTAACAACAAGTGCAACGGTTGTTTATCAGATGCTGGCAGCGTATGAGGAGAATCCCGATAATTTCAGTGATTTATACGATGCCTCAGGGAATCCGGGCAAAAACGGTATTGCAGATATATTAGATCAGGCAAAGTGGGGGGTGGATTGGCTGATGAAGATGAATCCCGCACCGGATGAATATTACAATCAGATTGCCGATGACCGTGACCACTCCGGATTCCGCCTGCCGAATAAGGATAGTGTGAGGTATGGCAAGGGACTGGAGCGGCCGGTATATTTTCTGACCGGTGAGGTGCAGGGAGTACTGCAGTACAAAAACAGGACGGAAGGGGCGGCTTCAACAGCGGCAAAATTTGCTTCCGCTTTTGCCAGGGCATCATATATACTTGCTGATTGGCTGCCTGATGGCGGCAAAGAGTTGTTCAACCGTGCTGTAGCTGCTTATAACTTTGCAAAAAAGCGCTCCGGTAAAACTCAGACCGCACCGGGCAGAGCCCCGTATTTTTATGAAGAGGATAACTGGGTGGATGATATGGAACTTGCCGCAGTTGAAATATATACTGCATCTCTAAAACACGGGGTAACCGGATCCGGTAATTATTTACAGGATGCATCCTCCTACGCAGCCCAGGAAAAGGTAACGCCGTGGATGGGGAGTGACACTGCGCGCCACTATCAATGGTATCCGTTTGTTAATTACGGGCATTATCTGCTGGCTCATGAACAAAAAGAAAATGCAGCTTCACCGGTACTGAAGTATATCATTGACGGAATGGAACGCCTGGTTGAAAAAGGGAAACAGAACCCGTTCAGGGTTGGTGTGCCGTTTATCTGGTGTTCAAATAATCTGGTTTCGGCGGCAATGACGCAATTTGCCTTTTACCGCAAGGTTACAGGAAGTAATCGGTATGCAGAATATGAAACTGCACACAGGGACTGGCTGCTGGGGTGCAATCCGTGGGGTGTGAGTATGATTATCGGCTTTCCCCGTGGCGGAAATTTTCCGAAAGACCCGCATTCTTCACTGGCGCATTTATACGGCTATCCTCTGACGGGCGGGCTTGTTGACGGACCTGTATATACAACTATATTTAATAACCTGAAATGGGTTACAATTGTCAATGGTGATGAATACACAGATGCACAGCCGGGACCCATTGTTTTTCACGACGATTACGGTGATTACTCCACCAACGAGCCGACCCATGACGGCACAGCAGGACTGCTCTTTTATTTCGGGGAGCATGAAAGGGAGAGCAAAAACGGAAATGAAACCATATATAAGGGGGCTGTAATCCGGTCTGATTCAACGGATAAATCTGTTTATCTGGTATTTACTGGACATGAATATGCGGATGGAGGTGAGGTTATTACTTCCGCATTAAACAAGTATGGAATTAAAGCATCGTTTTTCTTCACCGGCGATTTTTACCGGAATGAAAAATTCAGTCCGCTTATTAAGGAATTAGTTCTATCCGGGCATTACCTCGGGGCGCACAGTGATAAACACCTTTTATACTGCACCTGGGAAAAGAGGGACTCACTGCTTATAACCCGTGATGAGTTCTTTGCCGATGTAAGGAACAATTATGCAGAGATGGAGAAGTTCGGAATCACAAAGCAGGATGCACCTTACTACCTGCCTCCCTACGAATGGTATAATGATACGATAGCAGCATGGACAAATCTGGCCGGGTTGCAGCTGGTTAATCATACCCCGGGTACTGGTGTAAATCAGGATTGGACTATTCCGCTTGCATCCGGGGGCACATACTACTACAGCAGTGATTCCTTATATACGAAGCTGATAAATTATGAAGAAAAACAGGGGTTAAAAGGTCACCACCTTTTAATGCACATAGGCACGGATGAACGCAGGACTGATAAATTTTACAGACGGCTGGATACACTCATCACAGAGCTGAAAAAGAGGGGATATACATTTAAGCGTTTTTAATACTTATTTGAGCATCAGCATTTTGTTCAGAACAATGCCGGAGGGAGTGCGCAGTACTGCAATATATACTCCTGAAGCAGCATTTCCGGGCGTGAATTTTTTAACATAAGTCCCGGACGAATGGTATTCCTCTGATAAAACTTCAACCTCTTTTCCTAAGACATTATA
>CAYYJL010000205.1:3123-5479 GCA_964472245.1 uncultured Ignavibacteriaceae bacterium
GAGGGTAGTTTCGGGATTAAACGGATTCGGGTAATTAATAAGCATCTCATATTGTACAGGGGTTTGCAGTGGTGTCTCATCGGTGTTTGTGAGCAGACTGTCAAAAGAAAGAATGCGGAGTGCATCTACGCAGATGACGCTGCCTCCGGTTGCTTTGTTAGAGACCACAACTCTGTCAGAAGATGTTCCGGTAAAAGTGAAGGAACCGAGGGTGTTCCATTTGAGTCCGTTAACCGATTGATCAAAACGGACGGTATCAACTCCGTTTGCATGGTACACTATATACGGCGTGTTTCTTGCACGGTCTGAAGCCGCAACCCACCATGCAGATATATTGTATGTGCCTGCTGCGGGGAGATTTAAGGTAAATTCAGCACGGTTATTATTATCTCCTACCTGTGCAAGACGTGCCGGAGTGCCGCCCCACCAGCCGCTGATATTTGAAAATGTCCATGTTCCTGTGAGGGTACACGCGGAAGAGTCTTCGGTATCACGTTTTTGATTGTAGTAAGCTGCAGGAAGCAAAGGAAGTGAATCAGGTCTAACCACAGCAAGCATCGTTGGAATCGGTCTTTGAAAAGTTCCGCCTTCAGGACGGTTTATCAATGTTGAGCCAACTGCCATTTGAGATGAGCCGCCGCCGTCAAGATTCATTGCCTCAACACAGCCGAGCTGTTTGAGCGTGGTTGCAAGTTCAGTGAGGGATATTCCGTTGGAAGCTGCCTGCCTTCCGTCTGCAACAAAGAGGATAATTCTTTTATCCTGTGTATATCCAACAGCCGAGCGGGGGTCATTGTTGGTGAGACCGACACCGGAACCCCAGAATACTTCCTGATCATAGGTGATACGTATTTCCCCATCCTTTATTAAGACTGGTCCGCCGCCGATTCCCGCAATGATTTCATACATGGCTGTGCCGCCAAGCGGAGTAGGAGAGGGAGCGGGAGTTCCCTGCACATTAGGATTCGGGTTTGCAAAACTGTATATATCAATAGGCCGGTTGCCAAAATGGTATATCCAGTCCACCGACAGGTCCCTGGTTTCTTCAATGCTGAAGAACCCGCGTGTGAGAAAATACGTTTTGGAATCACGTACGACTGATGCAATGTTTTTTGCCTGCACAGATCCGCTGTTAACCAGTGCGGAATATGAAGCACCGGTTTGTGTATCAAAATATCCGCCGTTAATCGCAGCAATAGTATTAAACCGTTGTGAAAATGCAGTAATACCCTCTCTTCCGGCCGGATTAAAGTATGGTTTAATAACCGCGCCGTTTTTCTTCAAATCAACTTCTATATACCAGCAATTAAGAACAGGGGAAGTTCTTGTTCCCTTAAACAGTTTAACTCCATCGGGGAAATTGTATTCACTTGATATATCGGTCCATGATATAGCTTGCGAAAAAGCAATACCGGTTGTAAGTAAAGCAAAGAGAAAGGTTTTCATACAGTTTACCAAGCAATAAATTTTTTAATGAGCTGCTTTTTTGCCTCAGCGGATTGCAGTTTTGATAGAGGGAATCCCAGGGTAAGGACTTTGTAATTTTTTTTGAATGCAATCATAGCGGCAAAATCATTGATTGCATATCTATATAACACCTCTGAGCCCTGAACCGGATAAAATGAGTCAGCCGAACGGAGATTCATGAGCGGAGCGCCGGAGGTTAAATCGAGTGAAAGCTCATTAGAAAGTTGTAAGCTGTTCCCGGAAACCGGCTTTAAGGTATGGTTAAGTGCATACGATGCACCCCAGCGCCATTTCAGAAAATCTGCTGCAAATTTTTTGGCAAGAGTATCGGTTCGGGCGGCATTATATATATCCTGTCCCAGGTACTCACCGGAAAGAATCAAAGCACCGCCATCGGTTAAATAATTCTGAAGACGGGCGCAGACTGAGTCACGCAATACGCTGTATTTGACCGGGCGGCTGTTTCTGCCGGGCAGTTTTGTAATCTTCTGTTTTTCATACACCAACTCAATCAGCTTGTATTGCTCAGTATTGAAACTGCCGGAATTAAGTGCATCTTCAGTTGAAGAAGATACAGAATAGCCTAGTGAGGTATATATAAGAATAGATTCATAGAGATTATTAAACGTATTGCCGGCTTTTACCTGTTTTTCATACTCGGTACCGGAAGCGCCGTGACCGGGCCTGTCATTGGTAATAAAGTCTGAGCCCCTCGTGAAATCATACTGATAACCGGTGAATGACAAATCATAATAACCGGGGACACCCGGGTCAAGGTGGGAGAGGAAACCAGAAAAATTTTCAGATCTTACAGCAAGCGGACCGGAAACTCTGCTGAACCCGTCAATAAGAGCAACTTGTCCTGCCGGCTTGCTTGCAGCATATGCAA
>CAYYJL010000206.1:0-5470 GCA_964472245.1 uncultured Ignavibacteriaceae bacterium
TGCGGCAATAACAGAGGTTCTGAAGAATCTTGTCATTCTGGTAGTGTATTCCGGATTTGCAGTTGGTATATATAAGTTCAATACGGAAATTATCCGGCTACTGTTGGAGGAATACAAAATCGGGTTATTTCTATTTCACAGGTTCGGTTCAATCATTTTTTTCATGGTTTTCCTTACGGTCAGTGCAGGCAATATACTTGTAGGATTTGCAACCTTTTACCGCTCCAAAGAGGTGAATTACCTGATAACTAAACCTGTGGCATTTGATAAAATCTTTATAGTTAAGTTTTTTGATAATTTCTTTTATTCCTCAGGCACTCTGCTTATTATTATATTTGCTGCATTACTTGCCTACGGACAGTATTTTAACGCAGGTGTTGGGTTTTATTTATTTTCTTATTTTTTCGTCATTTTTCCCTATATATTATTGGCCGGCTGCCTTGGGGTTCTTCTGCTTTTTCTGTTAATAAAGATTGCAGAAAAAATTGGTGCAAAGCCGACCTTAACAATTCTGATTGCTATATATCTTGTTTCACTTTTTGTATTTTTCAGGTTAAATGATCCGGCGGAACTGGTTACCAGATCTACCCTGCTTCAGGCACGGCTCAGTTTGTATCTCGGGATGATGGATTCTCCTTTCCTTCGCCTTTTCCCTGCAACGTGGGTATCCGATACATTTTACTGGATTAGCAGAGACCTAAATAATTTAGCAATACCGTCAGTTCTTCTTCTGGTTATTACAACCGGAACGGCACTTGGGACCATGTATCTGACCGGCAAACGATTCTTCTTTAAGAGTTATCAGATTGTGTCAGAGTTATCCGCAAAAGGCACCTCTGCTGCGCCTGTAGCAACTGAGTGGAAAAAGCCATTTTCACTTTTCGGTACACGATTCGGTGTTCTGCTTCGTAAAGAACTCATGCTTTTTCTGCGGGAACCTGTGCAGGTTATACACCTCGCTTTAATGATATTACTTATTATTATTTTTGCAGGGAGTATTGGCGGCAGACCGTTCCGGATGTTTATGAGTTATGACCCGCAGACACAGACCACCGTATATATCGTCTTTTTTCTTTTTGTCCATTTCCTTATTGCTTCACTGGCATTGCGCTTTGTGTTCCCTCATCTCTCTTTGGAAGGGGAAACATTTTGGCGGCTGCGTTCTGTACCTTTCAACATTAAAAGTTATGCGGCGGTTAAGTATCTCATCATGCTCACTCTCCTTCTGCTGCTCGGTCTGGGTTTAAACCAGTATGCAAACAGAAGATTTGATGGTACGATATATCTCTTATCGCTTTATGCCTCATTTTTCTCTGTAATCACGCTGACATCAATCAATTTTGGATGCGGAGGGCTGTTCGCCAATTTTAAAGAAAAGAATCCCATTCGTATATCATCCTCACAGGGTGCGTCTATTGCCTTTTTAATTTCCATGGGATTTATCATTCTGGAAATTATACTGCTCTCCCCTGTTATTAAGCTGTACTTTACTGCACGGAGTGACAAAACCGTGCTGTTTGATTATATATTGATGTATAAAAGTCTGTTAGTTCATGCTGCTGTATCAGCAGTTCTTTCCGTCATTGGATTTGTTACAGGTATCCGCTCCTATCAAAAAGATATTTAAGCCGGGTTAACGGACACACATCCTGCTGATTAAAGTTTCGTGTTGAGGGAACGTTTCTGTCAAACGGGATTTTTCTGCCAGTTCAAAATCCCTGAAATCAAAACCGGGAGCAACAGCGCATCCAAACAAAGAGAAAGACTCCTTGTTATATACCTCCGCTGCAAACCAAACCCCTTTCGGTAATAATACCTGAGGCATTTCATCGGCTTCAATATTCAGCCCTAATTTTAGTGTAGTTAATCTTCCTCTCTTATCTATCAGGTAAATCATAACGGGAGAACCGGCGTGAAAGTACCATAACTCATCACTTTTAAGCCGGTGGAACGCAGAAATCTGATCCCCATTCAACAAAAAATATATTGATGTCGCAAGATTCCTTTCCCCCTTGTACCCTTTTAGCACAGAGTTTCCTGGCTCAATTAATTTCTGAGACCTGTAAAATTCTTTGTAATACCCACCTTCCGGATGACTTGTCATATTTAAAAGTTTTATATAATATTCAGCAGTGCTATTTTGCATTCTTTTATTCCATTATTTCACATCACAACAAATATATTGATTTTATATGAAAATTTCTTTCTCCCGGCTTCTCTTTGCTTTCGTGTGTTTACCGCTTATTTCACCGGTTCAGGCACAGGTTAAAATTACAAGTGCATTAGCTGACAGCATAGTCCGTATGACGCTAACCGACTTATCAGGATATAAATTGCTAGGAGAAATCTGTGCCATCGGCCCCCGGCTGAGCGGATCTCCCACAGCTGAAAAGGCAATCATGTTTGCCAAATCCAAAATGGAAACTATGGGCTTTGACAGCGTATGGCTGCAAAAAACAATGGTTCCCCAATGGGTCAGGGGCTCAAGAGAAATTTGCACAATGAATAAAGGGAAGAAAAAAGAAAATCTTGTCATCGCCTCTTTAGGTGGTAGTATTGGTACGGCCGGAACCGGATTAACGGCTGATGTTATAGAGATAAATGATTTTGAAGAGCTGAAATTGCGGTCAGATGAAGTTAAGGGAAAAATAGTTTTCTATAATGTTAAGTTTGATCACGGAATGTTGAATACCTTCGGTGCTTACGGAAAGGCAGTGCGTTACCGGAGCAATGGAGCAATTGAAGCAGCAAAATACGGTGCTGTTGGTATTTTGCTCCGTTCCATTTCAAGCCGAAATGACAATGTTCCGCACGTAGGGATGATGAGATACAACGACACTATCCCCAAAATTCCGGCAGCTGCAATTGGTATTATAGATGCGGACAAGTTAAGTGCTGCGTTAAACAAATCCGGAAAAATTTCTCTGACTTTAGTATTGGATTGTAAAACACTTGAAGATGTTGAATCATATAATCTTATTTGTGAAATCAAAGGTTCTGCTAAGCCGAATGAAGTTGTGGTTGTGAGCGGGCACTATGATTCCTGGGATAAAGGTGACGGTGCTCATGATGACGCAGCGGGCTGTGTGCAAAGTCTGGAAGCTTTAATGGTGACCAAAAAACTTGGCATTTCACCGCAGAGAACATTGCGCTGCATTTTTTACATGAATGAAGAGAACGGAGTACGCGGTGCAGTAACGTATGCAAACTATGCTGAAGAAACCGCCGAACTTCATTATGCAGCAATTGAATCAGACCGGGGGGCATTTACACCCCGTGGTTTTTCTGTGGATGCGGATTCAGCAACCATTCAGGCGATGCAACGCTGGCTTCCCATCCTAAACAGAAGCGGGATAGAATGGATAAAAAAAGGCGGCAGCGGTGTGGATATATCTTTTATTAAAAATACTAATGCTTTAATAGGATACGTACCCGACGACCAAAGATATTTTGACTATCACCATTCAGCAAATGATGTTTTCTCAGAAGTAAATCCCAGGGAGTTTTCTCTCGGGTCTGCTTCTATCACATTACTGATGCTTTTGTTAAGTGAGGAAGGGATTTAAATTATCCGGTGCGGCAGAGCAAATCTCTGCCGCACGGATATATACTCAAACTGAACCGTGGAGATATGCTCTGTAAAATATTGAACACATGTTTCTGACTGCAGCACTTTCATCAAAGCGTACTGCCTGTTTAACTGCAAAAACTCCGCGTAAATCACCAATTTTAATCAGTGATAATGCCGCGGCAATCCGGACACCGTCGTTTTTGGATTCATGCAGTAATTTCATGAGAGGGATGACGGAGGAGCCGTCTTCTAGCTCACCGAGAAATTGAGCAGAACTTATCATCAAACCATCGTTACCGGAGTCAAGTCCGGCTAAGAGATTTTCAACTACTGCTGCTTTTTGAACTTCATTCATTGCGGGCGGTACTGTTCCTGCTTGTGCTGCAACTAATGTAAAAAGACTAACGAAAAGAACACGAAATAGATTTTTCATGACTGGCCCTTTGTTATTAATGAATTGTTGACCAAAACTTACCATATTAAAACTCCGTCTGCCACGCATATGGTATGAAAGGTGTTTTAGCAGTTTTGCAGGTTAATCGGCATTATAAGGTGCAGCTTGTTCTAAGTATCAAATGAATTATTTTATGGAATTTTCTTATTTTCTGCTTCACAAAAATTAATTTTTCCGGCATGAAATTATTTTCTTCTATACTTCTTATCCTATTTGTTTTCACTGTTTCATTTGTTCACGCACAGTCGCCTAAATTTGAAATGCGTACTGTTTGGGTTGCATCAGTTACAAACATTGACTGGCCAACATCAAAAAACCTGACTCCCGCCCAGCAGAGAAGTGAGATGATTACTCTCTTAGACAGGCATAAACTGAACAAAATGAATGCTATTTTTGCACAGGTACGCCCAACCTGCGACGCATTTTATCAGAGTCCTTTTGAACCCTGGAGTGAATGGCTGACCGGTACTCAGGGTACAGCACCAAATCCCCTCTACGACCCACTAACGTTTATGGTTGAAGAAGCCCATAAACGCGGTATGGAACTGCATGCCTGGATTAACCCTTACCGCGCTGTCTTGAATAAAAACACCAGCAGTGTGCACAGCTCTCATATCAGCAAAACAAAACCTCAGTGGATTAAAGAATACGGCGTTTATAAATGGCTGGATCCGGGTAATCCGGAAGTAATGGAATATGTCACCAAAATTATCATGGATATTGTCCGTCGATACGATATTGACGGAATTCACTTTGATGATTATTTTTATCCATACCCGCAGACCGGGCAGGTATTTCAGGATGATTCCACCTTTTTAATGTATCCCCGCGGCTTTACGAACAAAGGTGACTGGCGGAGGAATAATGTGAACATGCTGGTAAAGATGGTGAATGATTCAATTAAAGCCGTAAAAAAGCATGTGAAGTTTGGCATTAGCCCGTTCGGTATCTGGCGTAACAGTTCAACTGACCCAAACGGCTCTGCAACAAGCGGCTTTCAGAGCTATGATGAGGTTTTTGCAGACTCAAGAAAATGGATACAGGAATCCTGGCTTGATTATATAAATCCACAGATATACTGGAATATCGGTTTCCCACCTGCACGATTTGAAGTACTCAGCTCCTGGTGGGATAATAATGCATACGGCAGGCAGGTATTTGTTGGTCATGCTGCCTATAAAATTGGTAATGGTTCGCAAGATACCACCTGGCTCAACCCGACTCAGATGTCAAATCAAATTAGAATGATACGCGGGCTCAGTAATACAAAAGGAAGTGTATTTTTCAGTTCTAAATCCATAACGAATAATTTACTCGGAGTGCAGGATTCACTCAGAAATAATCTCTATAAATATCCGGCTCTTATACCGCCAATGAAGTGGCTGGATTCCATTGCCCCTAATCCTCCGGCAAACGCTTCCGTGGAAAAGTTTCCTTCATATATA
>CAYYJL010000207.1:0-5450 GCA_964472245.1 uncultured Ignavibacteriaceae bacterium
TGTACCTCCTGTTGGTACTGCCGGGGAGTTTTCCGTGTTTTCATCTGTTTCCGGCGGCAAAGGATAATTCAAAAGATCGGAGAGGCGGAGATCATAATGAAGTTTGTATCTGTACGGACACTCGTTATACATTAATATAGAAGTAACCGATAGAATTCTTTGTGAACTCTTTTTAAAATCAGGCAGTTGTACTGTTTCCTTTGGAATTTCCAATGGAGCAGCGGAATCATGTTTGGATATGCTATCCGGGGAATCGGCAGGTGATTCAGGAATTAATTCACTTTCCGTATATAACACAACCGGAATGGAAAGCTCTTCAAATCTGTGCTCTCCCGTGGTCTTATCATGGAGTTTAACTTTGGTTTGCAATGCCGTACGATGATCGGCAGAGGAAAAATTACAAGCTGATTGAACCCAGTGAGCCAGACTTCCTGTATTCAGTTTATCAATGGGGTCTGTGAGTATATACAGCTGGTCAACAGCACGGGTGAGTGCAACGTAGTAAAGCCGTTTTATCTCTTCTTCTTCTTTTCTTTGCCGCAGAAAGATTTCAAAATCACCCAGAAAAGTAGATTCCTTACTTCGTTCTATTTCAGTATCGGTCCAAACGGGAGTGACAATGCCAAACTGACGGGAGAATGCCAGTTTGCCGGATTTGTTTCTTTTCTGCACATGATTCGAGTTAAAGAGAAAAACCGCATTAAACTGCAGCCCTTTGCTGGAATGTATGGTCATTATATTTACTGCTGAGGAGTCAGTATCCGGAGCAGAATTTTGCTCCCTTTCCGATATATGGATGAGAGACTCAAGATATACGATGAGATCAAAAAGAGTATAATTACTTTCATTTTCAAAATCATGGATTTTTGAACGGATATTTTCAATCAGAGCAAAAATGCGGTTGTGGTGTACAGCTGCGGAATGTATTTCCGGGAAATCAGTGCTTTCCAATATCGTGTCAAATAATTCAGAGGGTGCCATGGAACGGGCAGAAGAGAGATGATTAGATAATATTCCGTATATCAATCCGAAAGTCGGCAGTTCTTTTGCAGCAGAAAGTTTTTCCCATAAAGATTCTCCCTCATGCTCAAAAAGGGAATATAACTGAGAGTCACTCAGCATAAAGAAGGGACTGCGCAATATGCCGGTCAGGGCAATATTATTGTGCGGCTCAGAAAGGAACCGGAAATAATTAAGTATATCATGCGTGAACTGATTGTTAAACTGATTGTTCACCCCTGAAAAAAGGAAGGGAATACCCGCTTCTTCCAATGCCTGACGAACGGGAATAAAATCTTTATTAACCCTGATTAATATGCCGACACTGCCCCAACTCTGAATTTCCTTCTCTCTTTTGAGCTGAAGAATTCTTGCAGCCATCATACGTGCCTGCCCGGGGAGATTAGAGGAACGCTTTGATGATTCTGATTGCAATATTTCTATCCTTGGCGGTACTCCGGTATCCTTATCACGTGCAAAGACTAAATCTTCATATTCAACAGACGTGTAACGGGGGATCAACAGGGAGAACATATTGCCGCAAACAAGATTAATAAAAGCGCAGAGCTCCTTTGTCATCCTGAAAGATTCCGCCAGTGTCAGTTTCCCGCCGGCATTCACTTTTTGAATGTGGTTTTGCGTAACGGAAAATATCTCCGGTTCGGCATTCCGGAACATATATATGCTTTGCTTTTGATCCCCTACGATAAAGAGGTTGCGTCCTGTTCCCCGTTTTTCAAATTCGTCAGAAATAAAAATATCATACTGAGCTTCGTCAGTATCCTGAAACTCATCTATCATGATATATTTATATTTATTTGCCAGGTACCCCGGGAGTCCGCTATCCGGATTGGACATGAGTCCGCGGACTTTAAGAATTAAATCCTCAAAATCCAGGTATCCTTTTGCATATTTGGCAGCTTCATATAAATTCAGAACAAGGTTAAACAATTCTGAAAACAATTTGTTAAAGCGGAAAAGTTTTTCATGCAGCTGAATTTTGCGGACGAGTGTGTTTGGGTCTCCGGCAAAATCAATTTCAGGGCGGAGTATAGGTTCTACATTGGCAAAGGCATCTATAAAAGTTTGAGGATTATCCAAAATTCCCGTTAACCCTTGTGTCTGTACTGCGGGATTTTTCATCGCAGACGGGTTACCGGCGCTGAGTATATCTTTTATTGATTGCATGATGTATGCATTTAATTCCCCGAGATATACGTCGGAAGTTTCTTCCTTTGCAAGTTGAGCAAAAAATTTCTCTAATTTACCGCGGTTGCTTATTGCTGATTTAAGGAGAGATTTTAATGATGCATATCCTTCTGTTTCTCTCAGCAACTCTTTAATTACATCATGTTTTTCATCAGATTCAAAAAGTTCCTCAATGCCCCTGTCAATGGCTGCTTCAATAAGTTCAGCAGATACAATTTCATCTATAGCAGTGAATCCCGGGTCTGTTTCAGCTTCAATGGCAAACTCTCTGAGCAACTCGGAGCAAAAGGAGTGTATGGTGGAAATTTTAGCAGAAGGGAGCAGCCGCTTTTTTTTCTGAAGCATGCGTTTCATGCTGTCATCAGTACCCGCTGCCTGAATTGTCTCTTCCAGCTCTTCCCTTATTTTTGTATATAGTTCCGAAGCCGCTTTTTCCGTAAAGGTTATTGCGGCAATATGCGCCGGAAATATATCCGGATGCATCAATAATTTTATATACCGCTTTTTGAGGACGAGTGTTTTGCCTGATCCGGCATTAGCCGTCAGTGAGATATGAATATCCGTGTTGAGTGCCGCCCTCTGTGAGGGGGTTAAACTGTCATTCAAGGTTACCCCTTTATTGTGTTATTCTGAGAGACTACGGGAATTTGAATAATAAAGTTAGCAGAATACTCGTCGTTTTCAAAAAAAGAAATGCTGCCGCCGGCATTTTCCAGCAGTCTTTTAATCAGTGCCAGCCCCAATCCCATACCGCCTTGTTTTGTTGTAAAGCCCTGATGAAAGATTTTTTCACGGTCGGCTTCCTCAACTCCTTTACCGTTATCCGATATGGTGATACTGAACATGCCAAGTTCTTCAGTGGTGGATATCTTTATTTCTTTGGCGCCTGCCTGTATAGAATTTCTGATGAGGTTAATCATCATTCTGCGGAATTGTGATTTATCCAGCAGAATTTTGGTCTCTTTTGCCTGGTAAGATTCAATAAACGTGACTTGTTCCTCACGATAGAGGGTTAATGTGTCCTCGATTATTTCCACAGGATAAATCTCTTCGGCATTAATACCCGGCATCCTTGCGAATCGGGAAAATTCCGAGGCAATTTGGTTGAGTACTTCTATCTGATTTATTATCGTAGATGATACCTTGTCGAATACAACATCAAAATTCTTTGCTCCCGTTTTATATGCATGAATAAGATGCTGTATTGTCAGCTTCATGGGAGTGAGAGGATTTTTTATTTCATGTGCTACCTGACGAGCCATTTCCTTCCACGCAGCCTCACGCTCCAGAGAACTGATTTCACTCTGATTGCGTTTAAGTTCCTGAGTCATGTTTTCAAATCCGGTGATCAGCTCCTTTAACTCTCCTCTGGTATTTGCCGGCATGCTGTAGTTAAAGTCCCCCTCAGCCACAGATCTGGTAGCCAGAGTAAGTTTTTTGAGTGGGGAGGAAATTCTTTCTGCCATGACACTGCTCAGAACGATGATAACAACGATGGCAAGAGCATAGACACCGAACAGGAGTATATCTATTTCGATCGGTTGTATGATGGGCTTTATCTTGTTAAGTACACTGTTCGTTTCCAGGACAAAATCTTTCCCGCCGATTGAAAACCGCCTGAACTGAGATATTGAAGGTGCAGGACCGGTATGTACATTTGTGTAATTTTCTCTGAGCCCCGAATGAAATAAGGTATAATATGTCTCTGCATCAAGCACACCCGGGAGTATACCGGAAGATATCAGCTGTTTTTGAGTTGAATATATTAAGCGGTTTTCATCATAAACCGAAAAGTTCACCGCAAGATCAGTTTCAGCTTTCTTAAATAAATCCTGCTCAGCAGCAATACCTGAACTTTTAGTATGTGTTGTAAAATAGCTGAGTACCATTTCACTTCTTTGATTCAGAAGATTACGGATACCTTCTTCCGCTTTTTCTTTAATATTGACCCTGTTATAAACTGCCAGAGCGATTATCGGAATGATGGCAATAATCATAAACGCAAGGAGCAACTGAGACCTGAATGAGTACTTTGGATAGTCTTTTTTCCTTATCCGCAGGATAAATACTGATGTAAATATTGCTATAGAAAAAATGGTGTGGATAAGAAATAATTTAAAGAAGTTAAAGAGATTCCAGGCAAAGGTGCGGATTTTAATACCGGCTGTCGTAATATTTTCTTCACCGGTGGCTGTATTAATAGTGGAGTAAAATATATACTCCTCTCCGGAAAGAGTATAGTTTGTCCATTTTTCACCGGTTGGAAGAAATGAAGTATCTATTAACGACTCAATCAGGTTCTTGTCAGGATAAAAATCTCCGCGCGTAAAAGCCAGTTTTTTATTCCTGAAGTTCAGGATATTAAGGTCTTCCGTCTCAAGTGTACTGCGCCATGCTGTGGTCAGATTACTGAATAAGGGAAAATCCGATTTGCTGTTTATCCTTGCAGCATCATAGACTACACTGACAACCAGATAGGCGGCCTGATTAAAAGCTTTTGAAAGCGGGGTGATGCCCACCAGATGAATGATATTCTTATTAGATTTCTCAGGAGTAAAACTAAAGATGCCGGCTTTCGTTATGCTGATATATCTGAGCAGGGGAGGCAGTATATCTACTCCCTCCATTTTATGTCCAAAGCCGCCGATTATTTTTTTATCCCCCGATAGAAAATAAATACCGGATGAGGGCAATTCCTGAGAAAGGGGATTCTGATACCAGTGATAAAATGCCTCGGCATGAAAGTCCGGAACGGAGGATGCATTCTTTAAGTTTTCCTCAATCGATTGCGGGATATTTTCAAGTGCATCGGTCATAAGAAATTTTATCAGCCCGGGATTTTTCCGGTTAAATTCATGTGCGGCAGTTTTAAGTTCCTCCTTTGTTAATTCGGAATTAAAATGATTCAGAAGTGCCACGGAAATAACCGATGCGAAGATTACACCTATGATAAACTGTACGGCAAATCCGGAATAGATATAGTCAGATATATAGAAATGGAAGAATACAAGCAGTAAAAATAATACCGCTAGAAGGGGAGTAACCAGCGGGTTTGAGGTCGCGAATATCAATATTAACGTAAACAGCAGTACGTGAACGACTATCAGAAAATGCCTGATAATTCCCTTTTTTAGTTTTTCATAAGGCACGGATTTTTGCAGCAGTCTTCCGATTGAAAAGACAAGGACAAAGAAACTCCCCCCTACAAAAAATACACCCAGGTTCATAATCAAACCGGGCAG
>CAYYJL010000208.1:0-5417 GCA_964472245.1 uncultured Ignavibacteriaceae bacterium
TATCATGGCAATCATTTAATCACAAAAATCATAGTTCAGACATTTTCTGCGGGAAACTTTCCGATCCGCTATTATCCGCATTACGGAGTATCCGTGTCATCCGTGTGCCATTGGCTCCGCAAACTATCTGTCATACCTTCGCATTCCGGAAATTACAATGTATCCATTTGCTATAATACTGTCAACCTTTCAGGTTTCCGTCAGCAATATATATCATGGCAATCATTTAATCACAAAAATCATAGTTCAGACATTTTCTGCGGGAAGCGTTCCGATCCTTGAATATCCGCGTTATGTAATATCCGCGTCATCCGCGTGCTATTGTGCTCTAAAATGATAATGTCAACCCCTCTGTTTTTAGGTTGATTATATCTCTCATAATTCAAATCCTGTAAATCTTAAAATTCTTTAATCCTGATTCAGACATTTCTGGCTGCTTTGCGTCGATTCCGGAAGAGCTTTCAGATTTAATGAACTTCACTTCTCACACTTTCCAATGAAACCAAACCAAGCCCGGGGTTCCCGTTTAATGTGATTTATACCCATAATGGCAGGATTTTTCCCCTCTTCCCGGAGATTCTTGCGGCAATCAGACCAATTCTCTGAGCCATTCTTTTTATCTTTGCACATGAACGAATTAGAATTACGGACCAGAATCCTCGTTTTCGGGGCAAATGGTTCACTTGGACGCCGGTTGGCTGAATATTTTTCCGAAAGCGGCAATTACGAATTACTATTATCATCCGCTCAGGACCGCGGGTACTTTCCCCGTCTGGATTTTATCCCTGCTGACATTTCCTCTCCGGAAGAAGTGAAAAAAATTATTTACAAGTTCCGGCCGTCTGTTATCATCAACGCAGCTGCATTCACGAATGTGGATTTGTGCGAGTCCGAGAGGGAAACCGCATGGAAAGTAAACGTCCGCGGAATTGAACATATTTCCGATGCAGCCAGGATAACCGACAGCTACATCATACATCTTTCCAGCGATTATGTTTTTGACGGAAAACGCGGTCCCTATTATGAAAATGACAAAACCAATCCCCTTTCCTATTACGGCAGAACAAAACTTGCAAGTGAAAATGCATTGCGCATCAGCGGTACTAATTTTGTAATTATCAGGACCAATGTACTTTACGGTTTGTTCCCCGGAGGTAAACTGGATTTTGTCCGGTGGGTGGTGAATTCGCTATCAGCGGGTGAAAACATTCGCATTGTGACCGATCAGCTGAACAACCCTACATTTGTGGACGATCTGGCAAATGCAATTATGAAGCTTATCTATTCCAGAAAGCAGGGGCTGTATCACATCGGAGGTGTGGACTTCCTCTCCCGTTACGATTTCACCGTAAAAATTGCGGAAGTGTTTGATCTTGACACTTCATATATAACAAAAATCGTTACTGAAGAATTGAATCAGCCCGCAAAAAGGCCGTTGCGCTCAGGCCTGTATACCATAAAGGCGCAGTCAGAACTGGGTTTCCGCCCGCATTCGTTGCTTAACTCCCTCCTTATCATGAAAAAAACAATTGAGGCATAACGTGGTATATATACTCCTTTTTCTGTTTGTTATTGCAAATTGCGGATTTGCTCAGCATTCCGTTCCGGAATGGAGCAAAGGCGCGGTCTGGTATCAGATTTTTCCCGAAAGGTTTTATAATGCTGATACCTTAAATGACCCGGAAGTTTCCAAAGTATTGATAAACAGCAAGAAGGATACCACAGGATGGCGGATTACACCATGGACTTCCGACTGGTTTGCAGAATCGGCCTGGGAAAAAGCACGCAGCGGGAACAGAAGAGAACACCTCTATGAAAGAAGATACGGCGGTGACATTGAAGGCATCATCCGCAAACTGGAATATCTGAAACGGCTTGGCATCAACGGTATATACCTGAATCCCGTGTTTGAAGCAGTCTCATTGCACAAATATGACGGTTCTTCATTTCATCATATTGATGTTAATTTTGGTCCTGACCCTGATGGCGACAGAAAACTTATCGCAACAGAAAACCCCCATGATCCTTCTACCTGGGTGTGGACTTCTGCCGATAAGCTATTTCTCGAACTGATAAAAAAGATTCATGAAAAAGGAATGTATATCATCATTGACGGTGTATTTAACCATGTTGGAGAACAGTTCTGGGCGTTTCAGGATGTTGTTAAAAATCAGAAATCATCCCCATATACAGATTGGTTTAGAATTGAAAAATTTGATGACCCTGCCACACCGGATAAAAACGAATTTGACTACAAGGGCTGGTGGGGATTTAAGGCACTTCCCGAGTTTGGCAGAACTGAAACAAATCTTCACCCTGCTGTAAAGGAATATATATTTGCCAGTACACAACGGTGGATGGACCCTAATGGAGACGGCAATCCCGAAGACGGTATTGACGGATGGCGGCTTGATGTTGCCAGAGATGTCCCGATTGGTTTTTGGAGAGAGTGGAGTCCGCTGGTAAGAAAAATTAATGAAAATGCACTCATCATCGGTGAGCTGTGGGAGCTTTCACCCGAATTTGTTTCAACTGAAGGTATTTTTGATGCGCTAATGAATTATAATTTCGCTTATGCTGTAAAAGATCACTTCATAGCAAAAAAGAAAAAGATTAAGACGACCGATTTTGTTAAAGCCCTTCAGAAAATAGATTCCGTATATCCTGTTCAAAATCTGTATGCCCTGCAAAACCTGATGACTTCCCATGATACGGAACGCCTTTCCAGCCTGATAGCCAATCCGGACAGGGAATATGACCGTGATGCAGATTACCGGAATCCGGAATATAACCCCGGGAGGCCGACACACGCCGTTTATGAAATGCAAAAAATGATAGCCGCTTTTCAAATGACCTACCGCGGCGCGCCGATGATATATTACGGTGACGAAGTAGGAATGTGGGGCGGTGATGACCCTGAATGCAGAAAGCCGATGGTGTGGGAAGAGTTTAAGTATGATCCGGAAGAAATTAATGCAGTCTCCGGTTACAGTAAAGGGTGGGGCTTATATACCGTGGAACCGAATAAGGATTTATACTATACGTATATGCACCTGATACGCCTCCGCAATAACAGCATGGCACTCAAACTGGGCAGCCAGGAGTTTATATATTCCAATGATAAATTATCTTCTTTCGGATTTAAGCGTGAACACGGAGATGAAAAATATCTTATTTACTTTAATCTTTCCGAAGAGCAGGATATTATCGAAGTACCGGTGACGGGAAAATCCGTGCGTGATGTGTATTCCGGTGAAAAGATGACTGTGCGCAATAACAAACTCCGCTTTGTTTTATGGGGCAAGTCTTTTGCAATTTTCAGCGTGGGTAAGGATAATTAAAATTTAACTGTTATGAATATTCAGATTTTCGGGACCAAGAAGTGCAAGGAGTCTGCCAAGGCAGAGCGGTTTTTTAAGGAGAGGCGGATTCCATTCCATTACCGCAACCTGGCAGAAAAAGGTATCAGCAAAGGCGAACTTGACAGCATCTTGCGTGTTTACAGTCTGGAAGATTTACTGGACACAGAAGGTGCTCAGTATAAAAAAAGAAATTTACAGTATATACGCCACGACCGTGAATATGAACTGCTGAATGACCCGCTGTTGTTCAAAACCCCGATCATCCGGAACGGAACCAAAGTAACGCTTGGATATATGCCGGATGTATGGAAGCGGTGGATTGAAGAGAAGTAATTACATTCCGCCGGTTCTGTTTTAAACAACTCGTATTATTTCTTTTGCTGCTGGCTGAATGTATTCCGTTCCCAAAAAACTCCGTCTTTATACCCCTGAATAACAGGATTCTGTTCCGCCATTTCCAGCCGCTTAAGCGCCACATAACAATATTCCAGGTTCTGTTCCACCCCGCCAAAATTTCTCCCTAATTTTTTTGCCGTAACAAGCGTTGAGCCAGATCCGGCAAACGGGTCGAAAATAAAATCTCCTTCATCAGATGATGCAAGTATCAGCTTTGCCAGCAGCTTCTCCGGTTTTTGCGTGGGATGCTCCGTATTTTCCGGCATGGACCAGTACGGGACACTGATATCAGTCCATATATTACCCGGGTGCGTCAGGCGGAATTTACCGTCAGAGGTTTCTTCCCAGTCCTTTGGCTGCCCGTCAACTTTGTAGGGGGCAATAACTTTTCTTTTTTCCTTAACACGGTCCACATAAAATTTATATTCCTTCCCCATGGTGCAGAACCATATATCCTCGGATGCACTTTTCCAGTTGCGCAGCGCACCCCGGCCCTTATCCCGCTGCCAAGTAATACGGCTGCGTACATGAAAATATTTTTCCGCAGCAAGATGAACGGAAGTGGAAGTGTGAAAATCCGCACAGATATATATCGTTGCTTCCGGCTTGAGTATCCTTATCATGGGCGCAAGCCAGGAATCCACATATTCCGCATACGTCAAAATACCGGTCTTGCCGAACTTTGTCCCGTGAAAATCTTTGTACATATTGTACGGCGGATCAAGAATCAACAGGTCAACAGATGCATCAGGCATCAGTGGATGCACTTGAAGAATATCTCCATTGATGATATAGTTAGTGGGTTTCTTTTTTGAAGAAAGTGATTGAGCGGGCAGGAGTAATTTTTCATACCGCAGCTTTTCTTCTTTGCTGAGGAGAATTGTTTTATTCTTTTCTGATCGGGCTTTATCCGGTTTCATCATCCTTATTGAGAGAATTCGCAAAAATAATATGTCAAGATACATAACCTGCACTTTTAAAAGCAGGTTAATCGGGGAATTTGCTTCCTTCCATACAAAAATATTGGCTGGATGCGGCTGAGCTTTCCGCTGTATTCCAATCAATTTACAAAGGTCATTTTTTTAACAGAGGATACTTGAGTAATTTGCGTGATAAATATTTTTCATTCCGCTGATACAGAATATGACATTAATAGAAAAAGTGCTGGATGCCGGGGTAGTAGGTGCCGGGGGCGCAGGATTCCCCACTCATATAAAGGCATCTTCCAAAGTAGAATACGTGCTTGCCAACGGAGCAGAGTGTGAGCCACTCATCCACAAAGATGTGGAACTGATGAAAACACACCCCCGCGAAATTGTTGAGGGGATGAAACTGATGATGGAATCCACCGGAGCAAAAAAAGGATACTTTGGCATAAAAGCAAAAAATGCTGATGCCATTGCCGCTCTTGAACCATTTTTAGAAGGCGCCAACATAGAATTCTGCTTCCTGGGATTTCTACCCCGCCGGTGATGAGTATGAACTTGTGTATGCTGCAACCAAGCGGCTGATACCTCCTGCCGGCATACCGCTCCAGGTTGGCTGCGTGGTGAATAATGTAGAATCATTTTATAATGTATATCTGGCAGAAAACCAAAAACCGGTTACCGATAAATTTGTCTGTATAGCAGGTGCGGTTAAAAAACCTTCCACGTTCTG
>CAYYJL010000209.1:0-5408 GCA_964472245.1 uncultured Ignavibacteriaceae bacterium
AATACTCAAGGGCTGGTACTTTCTGAAAATGGTTTTTGTATATCCAAAAGGAGATTTTAAGGCAAAGATATGAAAATTCTTCAGGTTGCGCCGCAGGTGCCTCTGCCGGAAGATTCAGGAGGCAGGATTGGTATTGTTAATATAACCCGCTCGCTTGCAAGTCTTGGGCATCAGGTTGATTTGATTATGTATACTGCTAAGATTCCGGCGAAGGAGATTCAGGAGCAATTAAAGGGGTTTTGTACGCCGATATTTGTCCGGGTTGACACAGGGGATTCCGTTGCCGGCGCGTTTAAGAACTTATTCTCGGCAATACCTTACAATATTTCCAAATATATACGTAGAGGAGTAGCTGACAAAGTAAAGGAAATGATCGGGAAGAATAACTACGACGTGGTTCATCTGGATCATCTCCACCTTGCCTGGCTTATTCCTGAAATTAAAAAGGTTGCCAAAGTAGCGGTCGTTCTCAGAGAGCACAATGTGGAAATGCAGATCATGGAACGGTATTATAAAAACCAGTCCAATTTGCTCCTGAAGAGTTTTGCGTATATGCAGTACAAAAAATTTATTAACTATGAACCTGCAATGTGCCGGCTGGCTGATGCTGCTGCAATGATTACGGAAGTGGATGAAGCAATTATTCTGCAGCTTGATAGGGAAATCAATACAAAGGTGATTCCTGCCGGAGTTAAGGAAGAATTGTTTAGCGGCAGTGAAATACCCGGTATTCCAAATTCACTCTTTCATTTGGGTTCCTTAGAATGGGAACCGAATCTTCAGGGGCTGCAGTGGTTTTTGGAAGAGGTATATCCCAGCGTTGTCAGAAGAATACCGGGTGTCAAACTCTTTATATACGGCAGGGGAATTGAGAAAGTAAAAATTCCTGCCGGATTAGAGCCAAACGTTGAAGCGATTGGGTATGCTGAAGATATATCCGCTGCAATCGCAGATAAGCAGATATGCATCGTACCATTACAGGTCGGGGGCGGCATCCGCATAAAAGTTCTTGAAATGATGGCAATGGGAAAATTAGTGGTCTCCACTCCGGTTGGTAAGGAGGGGATTCAAGCTGAAAACGGTAAGGAATTAATTGTTGCTGCCACACGCGCACAATTTGCGGATGCCATAGTGAGCGTTATGAATCAGACGGAACTTGCCGGGCAAATTGTAAAACAGGCAAAAAATCTGATCAGGGAAAAGTATACATGGTCCTCAATTGCAAAAATGTTTGAGGAATTGTATATATCTGTCAGAAACCGGCAATAAGAGCCGTAGATAGTTTACAGCAGCTTCTTCGTCTCTTCAACAACTCTTTCAGGATAAAGGTACTGCATGCAGTCGTTGGGGCATGTTGCTGCAAAGTAGCAGGGGCAGTCATAATCCGGCTCAAGAATTACCCCTTTGTTATAAAGGTAAAACTCGTTTTTGTTGAAAATGTTATTAAACAGAACCAGTTTTTTATGGAGCCCAATGGCAATGTGCATACCCATAGTCACCGCAGTAACCACCAGGTCGCATTTATTTACTAACGCAATAAATTTTTGAAGGGAAAAATGTCCGAAGTAGAGTGCACCGCTGGCTTTTTGTATCCGCAGATTTTTTTCATGCTCCTGCTCACCGCCGAGGAGGATTACATCGCACCCGTCATCCAGAAGTGCCTTGGCTGTTTTTACCCAGTACTCCTCCGGCCAGAGACGGGAAGTCCACCTTCCGCCGCATCCGGTGTTCAGCCCCACCGTTCTTTTGCCCGGGGTAGCGGTATATTCAGGGAAGTCCTCCTTAACGGGGAGTGAGTACTGCTCATCGCGGAAATCAAATCCGCATATTTCAAAAATCTCTTCCACGTAGTGTTTGGTGTTGGCTTTATTGACATCATCAAACAAACCGGTCAGCCATTTATGTTTTTCGGCATCCGAACCAAAATATGTTGCGTGGCCGAATTCATCAATGGTAAACCCTTTTTTAACCTTGGCTTTAACCTGGGATGCCAGTGAAACAGCCAAGGGGTCTTTATCCAGATTGTACAGGATATCGTAGGAAATACTCTTTACCAGTTCAATATTTTCAATCGTTACCGGCAGTATTCTCGTTATTTTGTCTTTGTCCAGAATATCCGGGGAGAGGGTAAGCCAGTGAACAGCATAACCCGGGAACTCTTTTTCCAAGCGCTCAAGCAGAGGGGTAGTCCGGATGACATCTCCGATGGCACCAAGCTTTATTATGAGAATTTTTCCCTCTGTTTTTACATATTCCGGGCATTCACTGCAGTGATATCCATGTTTTTTGTGGGGAAGGCAGGGCAGATCACCCCTGAACTTCAGGCAGTCTGTCTTTACCAATGTGCTGTTTATATTCATGTAATACGGTTTTTGGGCTGTCTATCTAAATCTTATTTATTATTTTACTCAATTTATTAAAAATATTTCTGAAATTTGAAGATTCTTATCGTTACCCCCCGTATTCCGTATCCGCCGTACCGGGGAGACAAGCTAAAAATATTCAATATGATTCAGCATTTGGCTAAGAATCACGAGGTTTCAGTAATCACCTTTTACGAAACTGAAGAGCAGCTTGAAACAGATTTTTCCAAAGTTGCGGAGTTGGTGAAAACAGGCATCGCCATTAAACAATCCGTGGTCAGCTCACTTTTTAATATTCTCCTGGGAATATTCAGCCGGCTTCCTTTTCAGGTGCTGTATTACCGATCATCGGGGTTTTATGACCGGCTCCGTGAACTGACCCATGCGAAAAAGTTTGATGTTATTTATTTCCACCTAATCAGAAGCACACAGTATTTATCAGCAGCTGCTGAATCTGATGCTGTAAAGATTCAGGATTTTACTGATGCTGTTTCTATGTATCTGCAGCGTTACCGCGATACAGAAAAAAATCCCGTCAAAAAATTTGGACTCAGCAGGGAACTGAATCGTGTGGAAAAGTACGAAAGTGAAATCAAAGGTTTCGATAAGATATACGTTTGCAGTGAAAAGGATAAGGAGTTTCTTTCGCACAGAATAACCGGCAGCTCAATCGGCATACTGCAGAATGGCGTAAACCTTTCCACATTCAGCCGCGTGGATGTTCCTCTTGAAGAAAACAGGATTATCTTCACCGGCAATATGCCATACTTCGCCAATTCTGATGCCGCTTCATATTTCTGCACGGAAATTATGCCGCTGATTCGACGGGATATACCGGAAGCTAAGATATATCTGGTGGGGCAGAACCCTCCGGCTTCAGTCAAGGCACTTGCATCAGAAAATGTGATTGTTACCGGCTTTGTGGAGGATATATCCGCGGAATACTGCAAAAGCGTTGTGAATGTAGCCCCCATACGGTTTGGCGCAGGCACACTTAATAAAGTTCTGGAAGCACTTGCACTCGGACTGCCAACCGTGAGTACCTCAATTGCTGTTGCCGGTATGCCGGAATCAATCAGAAAATATATACATATTGCTGATACACCTCAGGATTTTGCAACGGTTGTTGTGGATATTCTGCGTAACAGAGAGGTATATACCGAAAAGGCAAAACAAGCTGCTGCATCCGTCCGTGAAGAATTTGCATGGGAGACTATATTAAACAAGTTTGAAGGGGAGCTGCAGGAGTTGGTTCAGGCGAAAAGGAACACCCGCTTGAATGCGGAAGCAGCTAAGGAAAGTGTTTAATATTATGAATTCCAAACAAATTCAGAAGTTTGCTGTTATTGCCGCTGATGTAGTTTCGGTCAGTCTGGCGTTCATGATATTCTTTTATGTCCGTGTTACCACCGGCTGGTTTGATTTAATTCTCGCTCCTGATTTTTTTGTACCAATGCTCATCATCACCCTGTACTGGATGTTTTTGTTTGCCTTTGCAGGAATGTACCGCCACGTATTTGCCCCTTCCCGCCTGGATGAACTTTCCTCTTTGCTGAAGGTGACCTTTGTCGGTATTTTTATTTTGTTTTTCATGATATTTATTGATGACTATACGCACGGTGTGGAATCAACCTCTCGGGTCATCATTTTTTATTATTGGGGCCTGCTGTATATATTCGTAGGTAGCGGCCGGCTCCTTATCCGGAGTATTCAGAGAAGCTTCCTTATCCGTGGTCATGGTACCAAAAACGGACTGATCATTGGTTTAAACAACAAAGCGGTGAGTGTATATAAGGATATGAACACACACCCCGCTCTTGGTGTTAAAATCATCGGATTTATTGCGCTTTCAGCCGGCGACACTCCCACTGCCGGTGATACTCAGGAAATTCCCGTCATAGGTAACCTGAGTCAGCTTTCTGATATCATCCGCAAAGAAAATGTTGAGGAAGTGATTATAGCACTGGAAGAACATCAGGACAGAGTGGTTATTGATGTCATAGGCCAGTGTGAGCCGCTGAATGTTGGTTTAAGGATGGTGCCGGATTTATACGAGATTCTCAGCGGTCAGGCACGTACTTCTCAAATGTACGGTGTGCCCCTGATTGATATTAATCCCGAGCCGATGCCCGCGTGGGAAAGTAATACCAAACGGCTCATGGATATAATTTTGTCTTTTTTAATTCTTGCGGTCACCTTACCTTTGATACTGATAGTTGCTATTGCCATCAAACTTGACAGCAAAGGTCCCGTCTTTTTTATGCAGGAGCGTGTGGGGCTGCTTGGCAAAGTTTTTAAGATTTTTAAGTTCCGTTCCATTAAACAGGATGCGGAAAAACATACCGGACCGGTGTGGGCATCAAAGCAGGATGACAGGATAACCCGCGTGGGTAAATTTATCCGTAAAGTAAGGATTGATGAAATCCCGCAGATTATTAATGTATTCAAGGGGGAGATGAGCATCATAGGCCCGCGTCCGGAAAGGCCATACTTTGTTGATATGCTTTCCGAGCAGATACCGTATTACCGCAGGCGGCTGCGTGTTAAACCGGGTATAACCGGATGGGCGCAGGTGCGTCATAAGTATGATGAATCACTTGATGATGTAAAAGCCAAAGTGCGTTATGATTTATTTTATATAGAGAATATGTCTCTGCGGCTGGACCTGAAAATATTAATTAGAACCGTATTTGTTGTTCTGCTGGGGAAAGGACATTTTGAATAATATTGTAACCGTATGAATAAAAGAGCATTAATAATAATCCCGACCTATAATGAGCTGCAGAATATCACCAAGCTGATACCTGCACTGTTTGCTTTGCCTGCTGACAATATACATCTTTTAATTGTGGATGATAATTCACCGGACGGAACGGGTGATTATATTGAGGGTCTTGCAAAAAATGACAGCCGTATACATCTGCTCAGGAGACCAAGAAAAATGGGTCTCGGTACCGCATATACAGACGGCTTCAAGTACGCCATCAAAGAGGGGTATGATTATATATTCGAGATGGATGCTGATTTTTCCCACGACCCTAAGGA
>CAYYJL010000210.1:0-5396 GCA_964472245.1 uncultured Ignavibacteriaceae bacterium
ACTTTGGATGCGTCAGAAAAGCATTGTCTGTTGCCGATGGTCTTGTTGGGTTAGCAGAAACTGTCTGTCCGTAACTTAAACTGCCTAATAATAGTACGAGTAAAAATATCATTGGTATATAATTGTATATTATCATGTTTTATTCCTGTTTTGGTGAACGCAATGTCACGTTAATTCCGGAAGCAGCTACCAACTCAAACGTAGCGGACGCAAATTCAATCTCATTACTGCATTCCAAAACTCTGTTATAAATGTATGTGAAAAGTTTGTCTTTCACTGCTCTCCTGCTTCTAAAGTCAACAACATAACGAAGGGAGAATTCCAGCCAGTTATCATTAGCAATCATAAAAACCAGCGGATCTATACTTGCGTCTTCAATTCTGTATTTTGCCTTCATTTGTTCCCAGTCTTCTTTTGCAAGGGGTATATACTGGGATGTAATCTCTTTTGCAGCATCATGCAAAATTTCCCTCACTTTTTTAATATTTCCTCCATACCGAACCGGAATTTTAATTTCATCCCAAACGAATGAGAAATCGCTGGAATAATTAAAAACCGAATCCTTAAATACAAAACTATTTGCAATGCGGACAATCCGTCCGGTGTATTGGTCGCCATCCACCCATTGCCTGCACTCCATTAACGTTGTTCTCAGAATTCCAATATCTACTACATCGCCCACATTTCCGCCGAGCTGCACACGGTCCCCCACTTTATAGAATTTAGAGAACGAAATAGCAAGCCAGCCCGCCACACTTGCAATAACTTCCTGAAGAGCAAACGCAATTCCTGCTCCTGCAACACCCAGGGCAACGGTTAAGCCGCCCAGTTTATCGCTGAATACAATTGAAAGTGCAAAAATGATAATAACATAGCTTGCAAATGTTATTACCTTTCTCACTTTATAACGCACATCTATGTCTTTAACAAATTTGGATGACCGGGATTTAATGAACCGTGATATCGATATAATCAGCAGCATTAAAACCGCGGCAGTGATAATCTTTCCTGTAACAGGATCGAAAATAACCTGTTCTATAACTGCATCCATCAATTAGTCCTTTTTCTTTTCGTTAACGCCGGTCACATTAACGCCAAATAAACGGAAGGAAGGTGCTTCATAATCTTTTGGCAGATAATCCTGCGGAATAGTTACCTGATTGCCATCCCTCATAGCACCGTAATGAGGTGAAAGAATTTCCACTCCGCCTTCATTAAATTTATCCTGAATTTTTGAGTGGAGTTCTGAATATATCCTTGACATTTTTTGTGAATCATTTGTATATACGTTAAGCTCATAGCTAACATAAAAATCATCCAGACTTGTCTGTAAAATAAATGGCTTTGGATCTTTCAGTACTGATTCTGTCTCCTCCGCTGCTGAAATAAGAAGCGCATGAACTTGCTTCCACGGTACATCATAACCGATAGTTACTGTTGTATGGAGGATTAAACCTTTATCCAGTGCCGATGAGCTGTAATTAATTATGTGCGACCCCAATACCATAGCGTTTGGTATGGTAATATCAACATTTTTAACGGTACGTATTCTTGTCACCAGCAAAGTTTTTTCAACCACGTCTCCCATGGTATCGGCAATTTTAACCCTGTCCCCAAGTTTAAACGGCCTCATATAGGTCAGTACTACACCGGAAACCATATTGGCAATGGCAGAAGATGAACCAAGAGAAAATAAAATACCAATAAAGACGGAAATACCCTGAAAGAAGGGAGAATCAGATCCGGGCAAATATGGAAATATGACAATCGCTGCCAATATCAGGATAAGAAAGCGGACGATCTTATAAGTTGGCATTGCCCAGTCTTTATGGAAAGATGGGAATTCAATTTTCCCTGAATCAATTTCTGTAAAAATAAATTTAACAAACCTGATGATGTAACTGAATACAAACACCAAAACGATAATAAAGAAAAGATTCGGCAGAAAATTGACCACTGTCACCCATACAGTTGTCAGCGGATTTAATATATAGCCAAACAGTTTTTCGGCCCAGGTCTCACTGAACCTGAATAAGCTGAATATGATGGTAATATATATATAAAAGTAAAAAGCATGGGCAATGAATCTGAACGACCTGGTTAAAAAGGTCAGGAATTCTACGGTGCGGTCAGCAGAGAGGATCTCAATGGATTTTAGTCTGACCGACTTGATTTTAGTTCCCTTCCATATCTCATAGCGCTGAATTAAATACCGCGAAAGCGAATTTACCCCCCGGTATATAGCATAGAAAACTGCAGAATAAAATATGAGCAAAGCAATGCTTTTGATAACCGGCTGTAAATCCCATCGCTGGGTATACGGCCATATTTGCAGTGTTTTGGTAATAAACAGATATATCGCAAAGAGTGAGGCTGCAAACCTGATCCCGGTCAGAGAAGCTAAAAGCACTTGAACAAGGGTTGAACTTTTAACCAGTTCCCTCCCTTTTACTTCTATATCTTTTAAGCTGGCTGAGGTGCGATTTTCAATATAATTCCTAAGGCGGGGAAAAAATAAAATGGACAACCAGAAAAATGCAACCAACAGTGTAAAGTACAACCCGGAAAAAAGTATCCTTTTGATAAGAGCTTCCTGGCTGTATAAGGACAGTTCATCCTTTAGTTTACTCACTATGATATTTCTATAGTCATACGCAAGTAGTGTAATTTCTTTACCGGATGCAGAAGCGTCAGCATGGGTAATTGCCATAAGCGCTTCTTCATCATATACGAGGAGAAGATAATTTGATTCTGCCCTGACTGAAATAGAATCCGGCTCCAGACCGTTAATTTTAATCATGTTTTGCAGTTTGGCGGAAATTTCTGCAGCTCTTTTTTCTGCCTTAAATGTACCTATCCCGGAACTTAAAGTAAATAACGTATCATCGCTGACAATAACCGGAAACTTAGCATTCTGTGCAGCAGAATCGGCCAACTGTACCGCAGAAACAGGAATGACATGTAAAATAAAAGCGAGAAATAAGAGGGCTGGATAATTTTTCTTAATCATTTTTTACCTGTAAGCATAATAATAGTTGTAATGTGTTATGAGCACCTTGTGAATTAAACATTATACATTTTATTTATTTTAAAATCAATAATATTAAAATGCTCGTGAAATCAGCGAATTACGATAAATTCTACTCTTAATGCCTGCTTTTCACAATTTGCAATATAAAACATAAATACTTCAACTACTTATTGATGTATCGCTGTAATGAAAACTCCTGCTAAATGAATGACTATTTCTATATGTAAAGTCCCCCGAACTTGCTAATTTTAGATTCAATCACACAGAATTTATTTTTAAAAGCAGGATGAAGCCGACCAATGATGCCAGAAAACTCAAAACAAGAATTATATTCTGATTTTATGAGTTCTCTGATTGCCGGAGATAAAAACGGGTGTTTTACCATTGTTAAAAATTTGATTGACAAGGGTGTTCCAGTCCTGGATTTGTACGAAAATATTTTCAAAATATCCCTCTACAAAATCGGCTTACTGTGGGAAGAAAATAAAATCAGCGTAGCAACTGAGCATCTCGCTACTGCCATAACAGATACGATACTGAATTGGTTGTATGCTCAAATTTTGCATGATTTTAATTCAGGAAAAACCGCTCTCCTTTCGTGCATTGAACATGAATATCATCAGATTGGTCTCCGCATGGTTAATGACATCTTTGAGAGAAACGGCTGGAACACATATTTTCTTGGGGCAAACACTCCAACTGAAAGTCTGCTTTCACTTGCACAAAGTGTCTCTCCCGATATTTTAGGTATCTCAGTTAGTCTGTATCAAAATATTCCTGCAGCACTACGAGTTATTGAAAAGTTCAACCAAGAATTCCCCGGCAAAAGGGTCATAGTTGGCGGCCAGGCATTCAGCAGGGGGAATGTTTTACTTGATAAAAAATTTGAGAATGTATTTATACTAAAAAATCTCTATGACCTTGAATTTTACCTGACTAATCCGGAAATAAAAAATTGAAATCTAAAGAACAACTTATTGAATCAGCATCCGAAGTAATCCAGCCGGAGAGCGGAGCTGCCCTTGAATATGAAATTAAAATCTTAGCTTTGATAGATGGCGTTAATCAATTGATGCTGCAGCGAAAGGACATCGTCCAGCTTGTAGGTGAGAATAACCTGGAAATGATGAAAAATAACCATGCCAACCACGCCAGATTTATTGCTTCTATTATGCTGAATTATGATCCGGAGATTCTTGTGGAATCAATTCTCTGGGTATTCCGGGCGTATCAGAGCCATGGCTTCTCGTCAAACTACTGGCCTGCTCAGCTGAACGTTTGGCTGACTGTACTGGAAAATACCCTGACACCTGAATCGTTCCGGCAAATTCAACCACTATATCAGTGGATGATAGTCAATATTCCTATGTTTGAATTATTCAAAAATCAACCAGCCGGAAATTAACAATTGCATAATATGGAAAAATGGCACAGCGAACTTTGGGATGCAATTTGTACGGGACGGAGCGAGTTATTAGTAATTTTCAAGAGTAACGGGGATGTTCTCAAAAAAAACTCGATTTATGATAAACTGGTAAAAACCAGTTTCCCGGCTGTCTTCGCAAATCCTGATTTCAAATCAATAACAGAAACAACACTCCCTGACGGATTGATATTCAGGGGCTATATCACCTTCCACAGCAGTGAGGAGTTTGGTATTTCATTGGAATCCAGTATATACAGGAAAGGCGATGAGTTTTTTCTTTGTGGCGGCATAGACTTCCTCGAGACACTTTCTCAGTCCAAGATATATTTTGAATTAAACCGCGAAATTTCCGGTTTACAGCATACACTCCTGAAAGAGAAATCTGATCTCCAGCGAACACATAATGAACTGGAAAAACTTAACGCAGAATTAAGCGAAGCAAATCTTACGAAGGATAAGTTCTTCTCAATCATTGCACATGACCTGCGTTCTCCGTTTCACGGGCTCATAGGTCTGAGCGAAATGCTGTCAGACCAGGACTCAGGTCTGACTCAGCAGCAGTATATAAAATATGCCGGACTGATTGCAAAATCGGCTAAAGGTATATATGATTTATTGGAGAATCTGCTCTTGTGGGCCAATTTTCAGCGCGGGAGCATTTCTTTTGAGGTTAAAGCTGTGGATTTACATAATTCTGTTCTTTCTGTTATAGAGCAGATGCAGATCAGCTTTTCACAAAAAGAAATTTTAGTTGAAACACTAGTGGAAAATAACCTGCTCGCTTTTTGCGACGAAAACATGATTAAAACGGTACTGAGGAATCTGCTGTCAAATGCAGTTAAATTCTCCGTACGGGGAGGAAAAATATCTGTATCCTCTACGCAGGATGAAAAAACCGTAAGTCTTTCAGTCCGGGATAGCGGCATTGGAATATCACCG
>CAYYJL010000211.1:0-4263 GCA_964472245.1 uncultured Ignavibacteriaceae bacterium
GATTTATATATACGTACTTTTCCCTTTGGCATGGGGATACCAAGGCCGTATTCTTCCTTGTTTTCAAACTCAACCATAACGCTGACATCTTTTTTACCGGCAGCGGAATAGTAGTCACTGATGAACTGGTATTTTTTAACAACGGGAACGGATGAGGTCTCGAATAAAGAAATCTGTTTTACCTCATTATTTGCAATGGTGGATGGCCGCTGCAAAGTATAAATGTGGTATTCGAAAAATTCATTTTCAGTAAACTGAGGAGCGGATGATTTTTCCATATATAGACCGTCACTTACCCGCGGGTTATACTGATTATAATTATCTTTTAAAAGGTTTACATCCCCTGCAACAAGTTTGAGGGAAGCGTTGTTATATGATGTTCCTGAGGTATTTTCTATACTGACCCAGGCATTCAAATCCATTTTTTTATCATCCTTATCCAGAACAGCTACATATTCAGCGTGCCATTTCATGCCGCCGGTCATGTAGGCAAGTTCAAGATTTTGATTGCCGGCTTTGTTGGCATTCAGATCAACTTTGAGCGTGGGAGTGGTGATGAGACCTTCCGGCAGGGCATCAACGGAAATCCTGTATTTACCGAGAGCAGGAAGGAGAGTAAGTCCGCCATCGCTTTTTTTAATGACTGCCTGACTGTTTGCTACTGAAAGCAGGGTGCCGGTTATCACTTCCTCCTTTTCACCAATCAGCGTTACTTCCTTATTTATATACCGCTCAAGGATTTTAATGAGGGAAATGAGATCGTATTGATAATTCTGTTCCAGCACTGTTCCGTCAAATTTGATGCGCACGCTGGTTGCGTCAATCATCTGTGAAACGCTGCCGAGTTCAATAGTGTTTGCACCTTTTTTAAGCGTAACAGAGCGGATATCCCTGATGACCCCGAGATTGTCATTATATACTGTTACGTTTAATCCGCTTTTGGAATTATCCTGTGCGGAGAGCGTTAAGAGAAAAGAAACAACTAAGAGTAAGAGTGAAAAAAAGAACTTTGACATATAAAACGCCTTTCAAAATAATTATATTATATCAGCAGTAACGGCTTCGGTTGCGGCAATCAGGTCTGCAGGTTTAATCCTCATCTGCATGCCCCTCATGCCGGCACTTACGTATATATATTCAAACAGTCCGGAAAGCTCATCCAGGTATACAGGGTACGGTTTTTTCATTCCAACGGGGGAACAGCCGCCTCGTATATAACCGGTGAGATTAAGTAAATCTTTGGTTTTTATCATTTCCACTTTCTTGTTGCCGGAAGCTGCAGCTGCCTTTTTCAGGTTGAGCTCCGCGGTAACGGGAATTACAAATACATTAATTCCGTTTTTATCGCCCTCGGTTACCAGAGTTTTGAAGACCTCGTCCGGTTCTGCTCCAATTTTCCGGGCAACGGTTTCTCCGCTGAGATCATCTTCATTGACGTCATATTCATGAGTGGTAAAGGTGATGCCTTTTGCTTCCAGAATGCGGACTGCATTGGTTTTACTCATCGGTTCGCACTTTCTGCTGCTTCTTTCACTTTCCACAGCTGCCACCATGGTACTCCAGGGTGTTCATGATGTTCATGATGATACCCGAAGAAGTAACAGCTGAGCATGGCAAAGAAGTGATTCAGCTTTTGTGACCGTGCATTATGCGGCTGCATATGGTCTGTATGCGGCCTCATGTGAGGTTTGTACGTACCAAAATAAAACAGCTGCAATGTGCTGAGGAATGCAGGAATGACCCAAAAGAAAATCAGGGAGGTTTCCGGTATATATAATTTTAATATATTATACGCTGCCGCCATAATAATCAGCTGGGAAATCGTTGTGTAGTTTATCATAAAGGTGAACCACCATATCCAGAAATTCTGCGATTTCATGGAAAAATCAGGATCCTGCTCTTCACCGGGGAACCGGTGATGAAGAAAATGATTTTTCAGCAGCCGCCTGAATGACAATCCTGCAAAGAGGAAACATGACAAATTTCCAAAGAACCTGTTGATATATTTATTCCTGTGTATGGTTCCGTGCATGGCATCGTGTCCTGTAATAAACAGACCTGTATATAAGTAAGCTTGCTGCAGAAGATGCACCCAGACCATCAAAGAAGCGGGGTTAACTTCAGCAAAAAGCAAAATATATGTCAGGTGGGCTGTCCAGAGACCGATTACGGCAAGGGCAACCATCACCCCTGTTATACGAGAGTATGACCGTATTTGTTCCACGACTAATTAAATTTTAGAGAAACAGGTTTAAACATATAAAAAAGCCAAGCTGCAATAAAAAATAGAAAGCGAAAATATCGGGCGGATTTTTTTGAACGGTCTTTTTGTAGAGAAGAACGGCAGAAAACGAAATAAGAAACCATGCTGCATAGTTTTGGAGGGGAACGGAATCAAAGGGCCAAACCCAGTAGTTCAGAGTAATTGCCACCGGTTCCAGGAACAGGTCAAAGACGACGGCTAAGATACCTCCTGTGAGAGAAACAACGTAGATATTGTTGAGATATCTGGCGGCGAGAGTGATGCTGCCGGCTATGACTAAAACCCAGTTCCAGCCGATAATGAGGGGGACACCGCCGATAGAAAACCCCAGCACATCAGAGTAATGGTAGGTACCGAAAATCATTCCGGTTACCACACCGAGCCACTCGAAAAAAAAAGTGATAACGTATGTGGCTGCAAACCATGAGATAAATTTTTGCTCTCTGAAATACTCTGATCCATAAATGGTTATTGCCCCGGTCAGAAAAAGAGTAAACGGGGTGAGGAGCAGCATTAAATCTCGTGTTCCGGTATAGATATGTCCGGCAACACCGACTGCATAAAGTACCGTTAGGATGAAGTAAGAATACTTTTTCAAATGGTTCTGCCTTTCCAGGTGAGTGCACCCCGTTTAGAAAGGATGACGGAACGGATTCCTGTATATATCATGACCAGCAGCTGAAAAGGATGCAGTAAAACATTTGGCAAAACCGGCTGGCGGGAAAGACGGGCGATGAGCACTCGCTGTAAGAGAATTAAGGCAGCAGGAACTATAAACAATGCCGAGTAAAACAAACCGATAAACGGCAGCAGAAAAACCACTGCGAGAAAAAGCAGCAGTAAAAGAAAGAGTGAAAAATGAATTTCAAAGCCGGGGAAAAAGTTTTTTGAAAATCCTGCAACTGCACGGCTTAAAGAATCATACATGCTGCAGCTGACCTCACTGCCGCCGAGATATGTTTTGCATTTGATGCCTGCTTTTTTTGCTGCGCGGACAAGAGCCATATCTTCCACGGGGTTCTGCTTAACGGATTGATGGCCGCCCAGGAGGGTGTAGGTTTCCCTGGTTATACAAATCAGCTGACCGTTGGCAGCGGCAAAAGATGGATTTTTTTTTGTATATATAAACCGCAACGGGAGGAATGTAAGCAGCAGCCAGTTCATCATAGGGACGAGAAAGAATTCCCCTGCAGAGCGCATTTTCTGAGTCGGGAAAACTGATGCAAATCCAATCGAATTTTTCAGCATATCTGCTATAATATACTGAACTGCCCCAGGAGAAATGGTTACATCCGCATCCATAAAAAGCAAAAATTCCCCGGATGCTGCGGCTGCAAGCTGATGACATGCAAAATTTTTACCAAGCCATCCCGGAGGAAGTGGTTCACCATTAATTACGGATACTCTTATATCCTTTTGAACAAATGAGCGGGCAACAGACGCGGTGCCGTCATCTGAATTATCATCAAGAATAATTATCTCAAAAACAGGGGGTGGGGAGGCCGAAACTGATTTCAGCAGAGTTCCAATTGCATTTTCTTCATTTCTTGCGGGAACCAATACCGATACCCTGCCGGGAAACGGGGAGACCGCTCCTGTAACAGGTGCAGTAAACACATTATATATTGATATTATGAGAGGCGGAATGAGCATCAGAGTGCAAATTCCGCCGAAAATATACATTGGCTCCATATAAACCGGTTACTTATTGCTTATTACCATGAACAACAATAATAAGTGAACTGGTGTTCCGCTTCCGGAGATTCTCCGAAAATTATTTCAGGTAAACCATTTTACCGCTGAGTGCACCAGCTGAGGTCCGGAGCCGGTACACGTACATACCGCCTGCCAGGTTCATCTGCTGCATATTGATGTTGAACTTGTGTACTCCTTCCTGAAATTCCACGGCGGAAACTACAGTAATTACCTCTCCGGTTATGGAGATTAAATCCAGGGAAACAACATCTGGTGAAGGAAGAGAGAAACGGATAACGGTTTCC
>CAYYJL010000211.1:4273-5380 GCA_964472245.1 uncultured Ignavibacteriaceae bacterium
TGCAATAATGGGGTCCTTAACAGAAACCACCAGATTCATTTTATTGCGGAACCAGGTGAAGTTCCCGTCATACTCGGCGATAATCATATCGGGTTTGCCGTCGCCATCCATATCAGCAAATGCGGGCGAGGCGTTTTGTTTTACCTTGATGCCGGCAAAAACCGTATCGTTAACCTGCCAAGCAGGAGATTGCGGAGTTCCCTTATTCTCAAAATAAGCAATTTCTCCAAAGGATCTGCCGATGATTAAATCGTAATCACCATCCAGGTCAATATCGTACAGGCAGGGTTTGCCGCGGCTGTAAGCTGTTGCACCGGTGAGCAGGGAGGCATCTTCCTGAAAGGTCATGTTACCCTGATTGCGGTATGCTCTCCAGTTTGAGTTGACTTCAGCGCCAAGAATAAGATCGGGGTCGCCGTCAGCATCAAGGTCAGCAAAAGCGGGATGAGAAAATCCCGTTACATTGATAGCTGAAAACACGGCGGAGTTAAGAGAAAAGGAGCCGGAAGTGTTTATATATGCATACAATTTACCATTCAGTTCGCCTGAGACAACATCAAGATCGCCATCGCTATCCAAATCAACAAATACCGGTGAACTGTACGAACCCGCATCCAGACCGGAGAGAGGGGAAGAAGCAGGTGTAAAAGCAGGGAACTGTGTGCCGCCGGTATTACGGAAATATTTGATTAATCCGCTCCAGATGCCGCTGATTAAATCCGCATCACCGTCACTATCAATATCGGCAAGGGAAGCAGTGGCATAGCTGCCTTCATTTTTGATTACTCTGAAGTATGAAGTGTTTAAAGTATATACTGGAGTCTGGGGCGTTCCTGTGTTTTGATATACAGTAAGCCGGCCATTATCACTTCCGTATATAAGGTCATAGTCGTAATCATTATCATAATCAAAAAGTACCGGGTTTTTCCAGTATGTGGTGGTTTCCATTGTATTAAACAGGTTGAAATCACGGGTCCACACAGGGGATGATGCTGTGCCAGTATTGCGGTAAAACAGGAATGAGGCAAGATCTCTGCCGAGCAGCAGGTCGTAGTCGCCGTCTGCATCAATATCCGCAAAGGCAGGATAACTGTTTAGACCGGCATC
>CAYYJL010000212.1:0-5361 GCA_964472245.1 uncultured Ignavibacteriaceae bacterium
TCAGTGTTATCCGTGTGCCATTAGTTTTGTCGGTGATAAGGAAATACTGTCACTCCGTTGGAGTTTTATTTGTTTTGGTCCCTATTGCTTTTCTATAATCCTGTAAATCCTAAAATCCTGTGAATCCTGATTCAGACACTTCTAATCCTGATTCAGACAATAAAAAAGGCACCCTTGCGGGTGCCTCCTGAAATATATATAATTTCTTTAAGAAATAATTATTTCATCATAACCATTTTGCGGGTGAGCGTAAAGCTGCCTGCTGTCAGTTTGTAGAAGTATATACCGCTGGAAACTTTAGTTCCGGAATTGTTGTCACCATTCCAGTTAACTTCATGTTTACCTGAGGTCATAGCTTCGTTTGTGAGGGTCTTCACCAGATTACCCATTGCATCATAGATAGCCAATGTTACCATACTGTTCTGCGGAATGCTGAACTTAATGGTTGTGGATGGGTTGAACGGGTTCGGGAAGTTCTGATCCAAAGTAAAGTTAACCGGAGCTGAGCCGTAGGTTAATTCTACTTCTTTAGTGTAGGTAGAGGTTCCGTCAAAATCAACTTGTTTCAGTCTGTAAACAACTTTACCTGTAATCTTTGCAGTGCGCAGATCATCGGTAAATGTATATTTAGAAGTAATGGTTGAGGTTCCTTTGCCATCAACAAATCCTATTGCTGACCAGGTACCGTTCACTCTTCTTTCTACACTGAAACCGCTGTTGTTAACTTCTGATCCGGTTTCCCAGCTTAAAGTAACAATGCCGTTATTTTCAAGACCTGCAAAAGATACCAATTCAACAGGTACGTCTCCGCCAATCATCTGGATTGATTTAAGAAGTACGCTGATGGTATATTTTGTATTGTGCATACCAAGACTTCCGTCGCCTTCAATAAGCTGGTAGTTCCAGTAAGCTTTTTTCAGATTCAAGTTATCCGGGGTTGAGTTAATCAACTGGTAACTGATAGAATCAACACCTGCTGGTGGTAACCAATATCTTAACCAATGGAGGAGACCTTCAACTTCGTGCTGAATTCCTTCAATCTGTCCGTTGCCGTCATAGTCAATTGCAGCTACAAAATCCTGGAAGCTGTTTTTTGGACCGTGGCATGAGGTACATCCTGCAGTATATTCAAAGTTGTTTGCAGGGTTACGGAGTCTGAATGTATGACCGCCGACTGTATTTCTGTTGATATTTCCTGATCCGGGGCCTTCAACCATATGGCACTGTACGCATGCATCTGCAACAGCATATTTATGATTTGAACTTGGATAAGGAGTACCGAATTCAGCAGCATTCTGTCCGAGGAATATATCTGACTGTGCGTTGTGATGCGGTCCCCAGTGAGCTGAGGTAACACCTGTCTGTACATATGTTACATTGTCTCTTCTGGCTTTATGGCAGCTCATACAAAGTTTACCTTCGCCGCCGAAGTTAGTAGCAGTTGCACTGTAATTAAATGCATTACCGAGTGTATCTGCAGCAACCGGAGCAACTCTTCTTCCTCCTGCATGAGGATCATGGCAGGTCTGGCAGCTGATGATTTCATGATCGGTCTGAAGCATACCGGTTGTGTTGGTAGTTAAACCTTTGGTAAAGTTAACAAAACCTTTGGAATCATGGCAACGGATACAGTTACCAAGACTGTTGTTCTGGCTTGTGGCGCCCTGTGCAAATGAAGTACTCCAGATTGCAACTGAGTGCAGAGATGCATTGTACTGAGTTCCGCCGCTGTGACGGTCGTGGCACTGCATACAAACGCCTTCATCGTAAGAAATCTGGATTTTCTTTTTGTCGCCTGCCTGTGCATGTTCGCTGCCTGCGCCGTGGCAGTTTTCGCAGCCAATGGTTGCATGGTTAATTAATGCAGGGAATCCGGTTTTTAAGCTGTCCCATTTTGCCGGACTTGGAACCGGTGTGAACACCCATCCCAATTGTGTGGCTAAATCATCAAATCCGTTATTGCTGTTTGCAACATATACATCCGGACCTGTGGTATGGCATTTAATACAGTCAGCGCGGAAGTGCGCGGTAGTACCCGGATTATAAGAAAGCAGTTCTTTCAATCCGCGTGAGTGGAGTGAGGTCTGCCATTTAGCAAATATTGCCTGGAATGCAGGCATGGAGCCGTGGCAGCTCATACATTGCGGATATGCAGCTGTTGTTCCTTCAAATCCGCCAACGCCGACAAAGTCACCGGCAAAGATGGACATGATGGTATCATCTGTTCCGCCTGCTGTGGTTATTACAAGTTTAACCTTATATTCACCTTTAACATCAGATCTGAAATTAAACCATCCGCCGCCCTGTATGGTATCATTCATTTGAACAATAGCTGCAGTTGAACCGGTTGGTTTTGCTTCCAACGTAAATGTTTTGGTGAGCACGGGGTCGGTTCCGATATTCTCTGCTGTCATATATGCATATGTTCCTTTGGGGATTACATACATACCGGTAGCAACTGAGTTCGTTCCGACGTTTGGAAGCATCTTAACAGATACTTTCTGTAGTCTTATTTTTGCTCTTGGCTGAGCGAATGCTGTTGTAAAGCAAACTCCCATCATAAGCATAAGTATTAGTAATTTTGATTTCATTGAGAACCTCTGTGTGTATAAATTAGTTACAGAATACATTTCAGTCAGTCAATATCTATGCCACACAAATCTCTAAAATTCCCTTATTTAAGTGAAATAGGCATATTTTCATCAGTTTTGTCACTTCCCTATTGAGAGAATACGCTACTAAAAAAGAGAAGTATTTGCTATTTGTTTAATAATAAGTTTGTTGTTGTATAATTATTCAGCATTTTTCCTGCAGACTCCTGCTGCAGGATTAATTAAATTGCATGGGTATGAAAGATTTTCTCCGCCTTTTGGATGATGCTCCGGTTGCTGATTTTCCCTTAATAACTGATCAGCTCCGCAGCTATTTTGCCGGATGTGATAAGGAAGATATCGTCCCCTCCTCAGAATTGTTACTTGGTCACCTCCCCCAAAAAGTTTTAAGCATTCAAAAACTAAAGAGCCATGTACTTGAATTCAGCGGTATAAGACCCTGGCTTTTTGATGAAAGTTACGCCGCATCCGGTAATTTGCTGGAAACCATTTCTTTACTGCCCGGGGAACCCGCAAATCCTGTAAACCTCCCATTAAACAAACTTATATATACTGTTTATCCGGAGATTGTCAGGGAACTGCACGCCGGTTCCACAAATGCACTCTTCACATTTTGGCGAATGCACAAGGCAAAAGAGCGACTGCTGCTCAACGAACTTCTCTGCGGAAAATTCAAATCTCCGTTCCTGGCGGGAACTGTTATTACCGCACTAGCCTCACATTATAACACGGATGCATTTACTCTTGCTGTTGATATATATACAAGATTATCCAACGCATTGGCGCCACTTGATTTTTCCATTTCATTAACAGATGCAAATACGAGGCACAACATCACCATTCCAAAAGAGCTTGATACCCCGCCGGAGGATACTCCCGGGCTTCATCTGTTGAGTATGGAAGTGCCGCACGGAATTGCCTCATGTATCGTTATCACGCAGAAAAACATTCTCACTCTTTCTGCTGACCTGGAATTGTTAAAAATATCCCCGCCCCTCTATGAAGAACTCAGGAAATTTCCAAGCCCCGTTATCCTTGAGGGATTGCTTGCAAATACAAGCAACACCAGAAATGAATACGGCACACTATATTTATACGGAATATATCAGTATGGATCGCAGATTAATACCATCCGCGGTTATACACTTACTTTTCAACCGCACTTTATCATAATACCCAAAACGGATGATACTGCTCCCCAAGCTGAAATAATTCAGAATCCCGCGGGAAAAATCATAATAAGGCAAAACCCGGGAGCCCTGAAAACAGAGGAGATACTATTTGTAAAAGGAGACAGCAGAACCATGAAGGCAGTACTCCTCTATGCCGAAACCATCGGCGGCGGAATACAAAACCGCTTCAAGAGTTATACTTTCGGGATTCTGAGAGATGATATATATATACCCGTCGCAAAGATTGCCGAGCCGGCGGATGCTCAGCTCACCGAAAAACTAAACCGGTATATACGCGAAAACACCACGGAAAAATTTGGCCCTGTCCGCTCAGTCATGCCCGGATTTGAGATCCTCCTCCGGTACGATACCAAAATCCCCGCCCCCCGCACCAAATACGGCTACAAGCTTGTTAATGTGAGGGTGGAGTCAATTACAGATTAATCCCCCTCCCCCAACCATTCCTGATAATTACTGGAAGTTATTAACCTCATTTCCGCTCCCGGATACGCCCTCTGAAATGCTGCCGGCACTTTTGTTTTAGCTTCCTTCCACTTAAATTCATACGCCCGGATTTTGCCGTCAGCTTCCTCTATCCAGTCCAGCTCTTGTGCATCGTATGTTCTCCAGAAGTAGTTGTTCTTGTGGTCCCGGTTATATTCCTGCTGTTTAATTCTCTCCGCTATTATATAATTCTCCCATAACTTGCCTATATCATCACGGGAGTCTATGCCTCTCAGATCGTTGATAAGTGCATTGCGGATTCCCACATCACAGAAATACCATTTCTTTGCTTTTGATACTTCGCGGCGGAGATTGCGTGAAAATGCACCCACCTGGAAAATCACAAAAGATTTAGCAAGCAGATCAAGATATTTTTCAACCGTGTTTTTACTGAGTGAAAGCTGCGTTGCAAGCTCATGAAAACTCACCTCACTCCCTGTCTGGAATGCAATCAGTTTAAGAAGCCGCAGCAGTTTATCACTGTTTCTTACACCGTCAAACTGCAATATATCTTTTAACAGATATGAGTTTACTATCTCTCTCAGATACTCTTGTTTTTCTTTTCTTCCGGCAAGATGAATCAGTTCAGGATAATTACCAAAGACCAGTCTTTCCCGCAGATTCTCCCTGAGATATATATAATCCCCCGTCTGTTTCAATTCTGACTCAGAAAGAGAATAAAGGTAAAGGGTTTGCTTTCTGCCAGTCAGCGGTTCACCCGTAGCTGCAGATAAATCATAGGCAGAGGAACCGCTTATCAGAATCCGCAATCCCGGTATCTCATCTATCATCAGTTTCAGCTTTGAGCCCAAATCCGGAATTCTTTGCGCCTCGTCAATCACCAGGAACCGGCTGGCACCCAGGATATTTTTGTAGTTTTCAGCACTTCTCCGCTCAAATACCTCAAGCGTTGTGATGTCATCTCCGTTAAAATAGCGGACCACCTCAGTCTGCTTATCAATCCACTTCCGAATGAGCCAGGTTTTACCGGTTCTTCTCGCACCCAGGAGCAACACAACCTTTCCCGGACGCAGGAATTTCTCAATATTTGGCTCTTGCCGTCTTAAAATGTC
>CAYYJL010000213.1:0-5346 GCA_964472245.1 uncultured Ignavibacteriaceae bacterium
CGGGTTTGCTTTTGATATCGGGACGCAATACCGCATTGATTATAACAATCTGACCATAGCAATGGCGATGACTAACTTTGGTCCGGATTTACGCTTTGACGGCCCCGACTTGAATGTGGTGATTCAGCGTGATGAAAACTTTCCGCTCAGCCGTCTGGCACCGGCATCACTGAAAACTGACCCTTATTCACTTCCGCTGCATTTCCGTGTGGGTATCGCAATGGATTTATATCAGTATGAATTCATGAAAGTACGCGGGGGCATTGACGCAACGCATCCCAATGATAATGCAGAACGTTTACATGCAGGTGCAGAGTTTACCTTTTTTGACCGGCTGTATCTGCGCGGCGGCTATAAATATAATTATGATGATGAAAAAGCAGCGTTGGGAGCGGGCTTTTCCTTTTTCCTTGGGGAAAGTGTAGTGCGCTTTGATTACGCATATTCCCTGTTTGATGTACTGCCGGATATTCAGAGGATATCGGTCAGCATGGAGTTCTAAAGAATTTCACCTCGTTATAGGTTGTTGAGCATGGAGCGGGGTTCCCGGCCGGAATAGTAAATCCGGTTTTGGAACCCCGTTTATGCTTTAAAGGTAGCTGCGCTGTAAATAGACCAGAGGTGAACCACCCAGCCCAATAATACAATCCATAATACTGCTGCCAGCACAAAATGTGTAATAGCTGCAAAGAGCCGTCCCTGCAGCAGCTGGCCTAAACCCGGTATGCATAAACTGGCAATTGCCGCAATAACATTTCCTGTTGAACCTCTACCCGTCATGTTGTAATCCTTTGTTAAATTCAATTTCTATTGAAAAATACAGAAGTTTTTTTCCAGGGACAAGCCCTTAAAGAGGGATTGTTACAGACGGTAAAAAAGTGTTTTCTTTGGTTCATTTAAGGGCTGAAATTTGTTAAATTGCTTTTTGCAGAAATATATTTTACGCCTTACAAGGTTACTGATTACCATTACATGAAGAAAAGCACACTGGTTCAGTTGTTTAAGCAGAATGAGCGGGGGAGCGCAGAGTACCACACCGTACATAAGACTTTGCTGATTGTGGGAATCATTGCTATACCTCTGTACGGTTATCTGCTTAAACTGCAAAAGCCGGATGTTCATGATATCATGGCAGAACGGCTGATGATTTCCGCCTTCGGCATTATTACCTATCTGGTCTACAAAGCAGCCCGGCCGTACTATCACTATTTGTTATACGGCACATATTATTTAACAACCTTTTGGGATATAAAAGTTATAGCGCAGAATAATTTTTCTGCGATTTATGTAGTAGGGCATTTCCTTTTAATAACAGGTATAGCAATAGGAATTGAAAAACCCAGATGGCGCATTTATTACGGAGTTGTGTTGCTGCTGCTGTCATCAGTTGCATTGTACTTAACTCCCGAACATGAAATAAATGGTTATATATTTCTCCTTGTTACGTTCTTATATATAATGATAATCCATCTGTTGATGGATGTGATGCAGAGAATGAATCAAAATGCGCTTCTCAGCAGCACGATTATGCACTCAATTTTTGATGAATCTTCCGATGCGCTGATTCTGCTCTCAAGAAAAGATGAAAAAATTGTAAACTGCAATCAAAAGACGGCGGAACTGTTCCGGATGGATAGTTCCGATGAATTACTGGGATTCAGTTTAAGTAAATTTGTAACCACCAAACCGGACCGCCCCCCAACTTCCAAAACCTTTGAAACATCCATAGCTGATTTTTCCGGTATGGAAACCAAATTATATACACATACAGGCGGGGAGTTTTGGGCATCGTTTTTTGTAAAAGATATCAATGTGGATCATCATCAATTTCACCTTGTACGTATAGAAGATATAACAGACCGCAAACATCAGGAAGAAGCCACGCGTGCAAGTGAAGAGTGGCTGCGGAAAATTATTGAAAACAGTAATGACGGAATCATGCTGCTGGACTCGCAGTTCCGCATCCTGTTCTGTTCTAAAGTTTTCAGTAAAATAACGGGATATACCGATACGCATTTTATCAATGCCCCATTCCAATTGATTCTGTTTGAAGATGACAGTGCGCAGATTGAAGAAGCATTGGAAAAAACCATGATGCTGCATCAGGATATACCATCAATTCAGTTTAAAATGGCAGTTCAAGGGGGTGAGTTTGTCTGGGTTGAGGCATCTTTCACAAACAAACTGAATGACCCGGTGGTGCGCAGCATCATTATAAATTTCCGTGATATATCTGAGCGGAGAAAAATCACGGAGTCACTGCGCGAAAGCGAAGACCGCTACCGGAGTTTGTTTGATAACTCTCCCGTGGGTATTGTTCTGTTTGATAAATCACTTGTTGTGGCTGCCAGTAATGAACGATTAGCGGAAATTGTCGGGCTGGAACCAGGCCGTCTTCAGTATTTTAATTTGCGGACGCTGCCGAACCCTAAAGTTAAGAGAGTATTTGAAAATACATTACTGGGGGAACGCGGTTTCATTGAAGGCGGTTATGATGCACCCATTTCCGGAAAGAGGATTTACGTATCATTAAAGACAACACCTTTATATAATAAACAGGGAGAGCTGACCGGGGGTATCGGAATTCTAGAGGATATATCACTCAGGAAAATGGCGGAAAATGAGATCAGGAGTGCCAAGGAAAAAGCAGAACAGTCCAACCGGCTGAAATCAGCATTTCTTACGAACATGAGTCATGAATTACGAACACCGATGAACGGCATACTTGGCTATGCTCAGATACTGCATGAGGAACTTGGTGATAATAAACTGACCGAAATGGCAAACAAAATCATCCGTTCAGGTATTCGTTTGATGAGTACGCTGAATTCCATCCTTGATCTTTCCCTGCTGGAATCGGGCGAGGTAAAGATTGTAAAGAAGAGGATTGAACTTGGTGCGTTTACTGCGCTGATTCTGAAAAAATTCCAGACTGAAGCGGCGGAGCGGGGTTTAAAGCTCACTCAGAAGGGGAATAAGGATTTACTGTATATACTGGCAGATGAAAAACTGCTCAATCAGGCATTAAGCCATATGGTTGATAATGCGCTTAAGTTTACCGAAAAAGGAGAGGTTGCCATATCCATAGATAAAGATGGAAATGACACAGCAGTTATAAAAATTACCGATACCGGAACGGGGATCGGTGAGGAAAATTTTGAACTTATATTTCAGGATTTCCGGCAGGAGAGTGAGGGGTACAACAGGCATTTTGAAGGAGTGGGAGTGGGGCTGCCCATTGTCAGAAAGATACTGGACCTGCTTGGTATAACTATCCAAATTGAAAGTAAAAAGGGAGTGGGCACAGTATTTTACCTGAGAGTACCGCTGCAAGACTCACTGCCGCAAAATGTTGCTCCACCCCCCGAGCCGGAAGCACCGCTGCGTGTTACCAAGGAAAGTGAAGCTGCGGACTATCGGGTGCTTTTGGTTGAAGATAATCAGATGAATGTGGATTTAACGGTAAAATTCCTCAAGAAATATTGTTCAATTGATTATGAAAAGGACGGTGCATCCGGCGTGGTTGCCTGTTCTCAAAAGCAATATGATTTAATTCTCATGGATATAAATCTGGGGTTCGGTATTAACGGGGTGGAAGCTGTGGAAGAGATACGAAAAATTGAGGGATATGATTCGGTGCCGATAGTTGCCTTAACGGGATATGCGCTGAAAGGGGACCGCGAACTTCTGCTTGGTAAGGGGTTTAACTATTATCTGGCGAAACCGTTTTTGCGCAATGAACTGACCGATCTTGTGCGGAGTGTTTTGTACAAATCGCGGGATAAGAAGAGCTGATTCCATCCGCAGGTATATATACGCAAAACAAATCAGAACAGCAGTGGGAACAAAAGGTAAGGTGACAGTCAGGGTATGAGGATAAAACTGTTTTCTAAAAAACTGCAGTACCGGGGATTTGATGAAGCCACACTAAAGCACAATCTTGCCATGCACCTTGGAGACGGCATCTTGTTTATGTTTGCGATGAGCTTTGTGCCTGTGCAGACCATATTCCCTGTTTTAATCACGCGGCTTGGCGGCAGTGCCATTGCAGTCGGCTTTATACCTGTATTATGGAATCTGGGATTAAACCTGCCTCAGATACTGCTGGTGCGCTCCGGACAAGTAAACGATTCAGTTATGCCGCTGATACGCAGATACGGATTCCTGCACCGGTTCGGGTTCTTTGTAATGGCGGTTTTCCTCTTTACAGCGGCTGAGTATATATTACGCGGAAATGGGGTTGTGCCGGCGCTGATAGTAATTTCTTTCATCGCAGTATCCGGTTCCCTTGCCATACCTAATTGGTATCAGTTGTATGCCAAGACCACACCTGTCACGCTGCGGGGCAGAATACTGGCGGTACGGCAGTTTACCGGCTCATTTTTAGGGATTGGGGGCGGGATTCTGGCAGCACTGGTAATCGGCTCTTTTGTTTTTCCGTTAAACTTTGCCATCCTGTTCCTGGCGGCGTCTGTCATATTGATGGTTTCATATTATTTTCTTATCTCCATACGTGAAATCTCACATGAGGATGAAGAAACAAATGCTGATGCTCTAAACGCGGGATCGCTTTCGGAAAGAATGAAATTCATACTCCGTGAAAGAAGAAACTTCCGGAATTACATAGCAGCTGATTTTCTTCTGCTGATGTCACTCAGTGCAAACTCATTTTTTGCTGTGTACGGGCTGCAGAAATTTTCACTGCCCAGCTCGCACGCAGGCATATATACGGTAGTCTTAATGGCAAGTCTTGCGGCAGGTAATATTGCTTTTGGATATTTAGGAGACCGGAAAGGGCATTTGATAAATCTGCGGGTTCTGGCATCATGTTCTGCAGCGGCTTCATTGTCAGCATTCTTGATAAGTTCTGTATTTATGTATTATCTGGTAATTATTTTTATGGGGATGACCTTATGCATTCAGGGTATATCCCGTCTTTCATTTGCGGCGGAATTAAGCAGGGAAAAAGAAAGAGTTGCTTACCTTGCTCTGCTCAACTTTTTAACGGCTCCCGCTTTTTTATTTGGAATCGCCGCCGGATATATAATTGAATCAATGGGGTATAACGTACTGTTTTTGGTAACTGCTGCTTTTGCGCTGCTCAGTCTGTTTATTCTGTTAACCAAAGTTCATGAACCGAGGAAAGCTGTTTGAGAATAGCGGGCATATCCATATAATATGCCCAATGAGTATTATCTTTTGCCGGTTATCAGGTTATAAATAATAACCGCACCTGCTGCCCCTGAAATTTGTGCGGTGAGATATATGCCTGCTGAAGACCCCGGAATCATGCCAAGCAAAAAGCACCCGAAATAAACAGCGGGATTAAAAACCGCGCCGGAAATA
>CAYYJL010000214.1:0-5345 GCA_964472245.1 uncultured Ignavibacteriaceae bacterium
TTAACTTCTTCATTTTTTCACCTGTTATTTAGACGGAAGCAAACAAATCATGTTCGTTACAGTCATCAATGGTCACTGAATAAAATTTTCCCGGAATCAGATTTTCACCTTTAGAAATAACCAGAATTTCTCCGTCAACTTCCGGTGCATCACGATAGCTGCGGCCGATATAATAATCGCCTTCTTTGCCTTCTATTAATACTTGCATCGTACTGCCGATAAATTTTTCATTATTTGCATGTGAAATCTGTTCCTGCAATTCCATAATCCGGCGTTTTCTCTCATTTTTTTCTTTTTGAGAAACCGGGTCACCCAGTTCAAAACCGGTTGTGTTTTCTTCCGGTGAATAAGTAAAAACGCCTAATCTGTCAAATTTAAACTCTTCAATGAAAGAAAGCAACTCATTAAATTCTACTTTCCCTTCTGCGGGATAACCTGTTATCATGGTGGTACGAAGTGTAATGCCGGGTACCCTCTCCCGCATCAGATTCAGCACTTCCAGAGTTCTTCTTTTGGTAATTCCGCGGCGCATCGATTTAAGCACAGTATCGGAAATATGCTGTAGCGGAACATCTATATATTTCAGGACTTTCGGGTTATTTGCCATCACATCAAGCACATCTTCAGGAAAATGGCTTGGATACACATACATCAAACGAATCCAGGAAATATCCTCTATTTTGGAGAGTGCTTGCAGCAGATCAGCAAGACATCTTTTACCGTAAATATCCTTGCCGTAATCGGAGGTATCCTGACCAATAATTACCAGTTCTCTTGTGCCGTTTTTAGCAAGAAATTCCGCTTCTAGCACCAGATCTTCAATGGATTTAGACCTGTGCCCCCCGCGCATAATTGGAATTGCACAAAATGAGCACGGGTTATCACACCCTTCCGAGATTTTCAAGTATGCTGTATGACTCGGAAGAGAGACTGCCCGTTCTCCCAATAATTCATATTTAAGTTCCCCGCCGAGTGATTTCATAATTTCCCCATACGCCTCAGTCCCGAAGTATTCATCAACTTCCGGAATCTCATCAACCAGATCTTTTTTATATCTTTCAGAAAGGCATCCTGCAACCAGAACTTTTTTTATTTTGCCTTTTTGTTTCAGTTTAACTGCCTGAAGGATTGTGTTAATTGATTCCTGCTTAGCAGCTTCAATAAACCCGCAGGTATTGATAATCACGGTATCAGCGCGTTCCGGTACCTCTGCAAGGGGGAAATCGTTCAGCTTAATTTGATTAATCAGCCGCTCCGAATCAACAGTGTTTTTAGAACAGCCAAGCGTAATAACATGAATTTTATCTTTAACGTACATTAAATCAGGATCCCGTAAACAATTTCAGATATACATACATAACAGGTGCAACCATCAAAACAGAATCAAAGCGGTCAAACATACCGCCGTGGCCGGGTATCAGGTTGGACGAATCTTTAACCCCCGCATCTCTTTTAATAAGCGACTCCACTAAATCCCCCATCTGTCCTATAGTTCCGACTATAAGTCCCAGAATAATAACATCGGATAACCGGAGAAAGTCCAGATATATATAATAACTGCCGATAAAAGCAATCAGGGCACCAAACAAACCAAATATCGCCCCTTCCCAGCTTTTCTTGGGACTCACCCTTTCATACAGCCGGCGCTTGCCAAAACGTACACCGCCAAAAAATGCGGCGGAATCACAAATCCATATTGATGCGAACATTGTCACAATGATATATGCGCCCTGCTCATAATCGGGGAAAAACTCTCTCAGCTTTATCAATGTGGATGAAAAAATGCCGATATAGAATATTCCCAAAAACGTAATGCCCAAATTCACTATCGCTGAACCCTTATTCCGGAACAGTTCCCGCAGCAGCAAGCTGACCGCAATAAGGATTGCAAGCAGTTCAAATTCGATAAACTGGAAATAGCTGTTCATTAAAATGGCAAGTACGCCAAACCCGCCAAGCAGCAACTGCGGAGTACTTTGTTTCCTTTCAGAAATTCGTATATACTCGTAATAACTCAGTACACCAATAGCCGTAACAAACAATAAAAAGAGTACTCCGCCCCTGAATGCGCTGAACAGTATCAGCGGAATTGTTAAAACCGATACGATAACCCGCAAAGTTGTATTCCCGGCTTTAGCCATCGTTGTTTTCCTCTCCGGAATAAAAATCCTCCACATACGCACGAGCATCATTGTACTGATGCAGTTTTACAAATATTTTAATAACCGACATATTGCCCATAAGCGGAAAGCTTGAATCATTCTGGGGTAAAAGAATATTTTCAATTCCGCCGCTTTCCAGCACTGTTGATATCATACCTGCTTCTATTTCAGAATAACATTTCAGAAGAAGGATAAATCCATCGCCCCCTTCCTCCCGCTCTTCCGGCGGTGGAAAAATGATAACGTCTGAATCAAAATCTGTATTTGTGCTCATAAGGTAATCCGTTGCAGATATTAATCTGCCTTTTCATTTCCAAGTTTTTTATAATATATATGTATTGCAAAAATGGATGCCACAAAAAGTGCACCCATATAAATAGAATTTTTCATGGAAAACTCAAAGGTTTGTGCCGATATTTTTTCTCCGGAGCTGACCAATTCCTCATTTCCGTAAACAAATATCAGGAGCACTGCAGAAAGATTATTAATAAAGTGCAGCACAACGGGAACCAACAGTGAATCAGCTTTATACGCAGCAAACCCGAGGAATAACCCAATCATAAATAATCCAATGATGCCGCTTGGGTTCACATGAAAAATACTGAAGAAAAACGCTGTAATGGCAGCGGCAAGCAATGGATGAAACCGAAGCTCAAAACTGCGCTGTATATACCCTCTGAACATAACCTCTTCCGCTACTGCCGGAACAACTGCAACAACCATAATGATAATCACATAATCCAAAAATCCTTCAGTGGTAAAAAATGTAAGATAGGCAGATTCAACGGCTTTATCCAGCGACTTCATGGTGTCTTCCAGCCAGCCAAGAGATGGGTATGCCTCAAAAAATCTTTCCACATAATAGGTTTGCACAACCATAAAGTTCTGCAAAAACATGATGAGGAATACCATGGCAAGAATGAACATCAGAAAGCCCTTTTTATCCGGCAGTCTCACACGCAGCAGTTCGGTCACATTTTCATATAACAGTTTACTGAGGATGAGAGCAGGCAGAAGCATAAAGAGTATCTGACCAGCAGTTTGCATTAACCGGAGTACGTTCGGGTCTGCTTTGTCCAGATCTGTACCAATGATAAGTGCAGAAAGCAATGCAGTAAATACCTGAAAGACAAGAAATCCGGAAAGCAGCCCGATAATAGCAGCTTTAACGGGAGTCATGCGCGGACTCAGATTATCTAAAAGTTCTTCTCTTCCGGATTTTGGTGCAGGTATCTCCGCTGCCGCATTTTGCTCCTCATGTTCAGAGGATTCCGGGATGCCGGCAGGATCTTCCGGCTGTTCTTTATGATCTTTTTTATCGTTTTCTTCTTGCATTTCTTTCTGCTTATATATATAAATCCCTTTCTCCGCCGCGGGGCAAAGAAAGGGAATTATTCAATTATATTTCCGTATCTGAAATCAGATTTACTTTTTTGACTTTAACTCGCCGGCAAGACCTTCGAATGCCGTCAGTTCTGCATCTATGGAGCCGATAACTACTTTTGTTTTTACTTTTACAGGAACCTTCAAATCATCATTGGTGAGCCAGATGATAATGGTGCCTTCGCTTTTAAACAAACCACCTTCCTGCACCAATGGTTCAACCATGATGCAGTCAAATGTTCCGGCCGCAACCGTTATGCGTTCTTTACCAAGGTACTTTACGTCCAGGTCATAAACTTTATCATTATAAAAATTTTTGAGCTCAACTTTATCCCCCGGCTTCATCTTGGAATAATCAAAGGTCCTTGCAAGATAGAATGCCGATACAATATCATTCACATAGAGCGGTATATCATATTCGCCTTTGCTGGTTCTTGCTTTCTTTTTCCGGTGGTCAAAAAATGCGGAAAAATCTTTTGAGAAACTGCCTTCGCGGATGTGCTGCTCAAATCTCCACGGAAACAAACCGGCAGTATCAAGATATGATTCATACCGGTCACGGACTTTATATATCCAGTCAAAACTTGGAATGGAGTTTACCTCAAACGTAACATGAAAAGCATTACGTCCGGAGATACGTTTAATTTTTGGTATCTGCATGACGGCGATACCCGCAGTCACAAAGCCGAACTTTACATCAAAGGTCAGTTTTTCACCTTCTTTGAATGCTTTGTTTTCCAGACTACGGAATTCCTGTCCGGCGGTATTCAGAAAGAAAGCCGCTGCCACCAGGATAAGAATTACATATTTCAATTTCATACCAACTCCGCTTTACAAAAAGTTTTCGGTTATTTTATTATAGACGTGTAACATGTCTATAGTATTCATACAATCGGTCTTCTCACATTGTTCCCTGCTGCAATTAACACAATCGCCGGGAGGAGTAAACACCAGATATTTTTCAGTGTACGGCCTCCACCGCTGTGGGGAACATACCAAAATTTTTGGAAAAAACCCTACTGCCGGAATTCCCACTGCCGCAGCAATGTGAAGCGGGCCTGTCGAGTTTGAAATAAACAACCGGCTCATGGAAATAAGTGCCGTCAGTTCACTGACACTCAGTTTGCCTGCCAAATTGGTTGTTTTCCCCTTAATTTCTAATTCAGCACATAAATTTAGCTCTTTTTCCGAACCTGTTAAAATTATGTGATTATTCCCCTTTTCTGCCAGATAAACGGCCAATTCCTTAAATTTGGCAAGAGGCAGATCAACCGCACTCCCTCCGCTGCCCGGATGAATGATAACAAACTTTTCAGGAAATACCTCAGCTTCTGCCTGCAGAATTGCAGAGACCCTATTCAAGGCAGCAGAATCTGCTTTCAGCCCATATACTGCATTACTCTGGGTAAACGGTTCCGTGATTCCAATATGACGGAGCAGTGCATAATTATATTCTGCCTCATGTTTTTCTGCAGTTTTCCTGTGTTCAAAAACTTTCTCTGAAAACAGAAAGGAATACCAGCGGTACCCTGTGCCAATCCGCATTGGAATCCCTGCAAGAAAAAGCACCAGGGCAATCTTAAAATCAGGCGATACAGCAACCGCACAGTCAAAGTTTTTTTCCTCCAGCATTTTTTTGTTTAATCCCACAGGTACTTTGCCCTCTTCCTCATGAAGCAGTAAAACCTCATCAATATACGGATGATTCTGCAGCAGCGGTGAGGAATATTTTCTGACCAGAAAAGTGATCCGGGCTGCCGGATACTTTTTCCTGATGGCGGCTGCAAGCGGCAAGGTTAA
>CAYYJL010000215.1:0-5301 GCA_964472245.1 uncultured Ignavibacteriaceae bacterium
GCTGAATTTATTTCCCATAGGAGGCGATACGGGAAGAATTTTCCGCTCGGTTTTAGAATCAGAAGAGTTAGCTGTTTCACCAGTATCTGTTAAATCTGCAATGAGAACTGCCGCAGTTATTGAATCACCTGCAAATAAACTATCGTACCTGGCGAATGGCTCCCCGCTCAGTTCCGGTGAAGTATCCGCCATGATTGATAAACTTTCCAAAATGATTGTTAATGCTGAGATTGTGGTATTTGCCGGAAGTGTTCCCTGCGAGGCCGCTGCCGAAATATATACAGCAGGACTGAAACTAGCCGCACAGCATGATAAAATTTCCCTGCTGGATACGTACGGCCCCCATTTGAAGGATTGTTATGCATTGAGTCCCACCATTATTCACAACAATCTTGATGAAATAGCCGGTCTGGCTGATATGCGCGGTGATGATGAATCAGCAGGAATGTTTGTAAAGAATCTTTATTCATACGGTATAAAGCAGGCATACCTCACTAATGCGGGTCAAAGTTTTTACAGTTCTAATTTTAATTATCTTTACCGTGTGACGCCTCCACATGTAACTTCAATTGATTCAACCGGTTCCGGGGATGCGTTTAATGCCGGAATTCTCTACGGGTGGTATCACGATTTAACATATATGCAGACCCTGACATTAGCAGTAAAACTGGGTGCGCTTAACGCCATGAGCAATCAGGTTTGCACTGTGCCGCAATCGCAGCTGGAAGAGTTTGCATCTGAAATTGAAATTGTACCTGTTGGGGATAAATTAAAAGTTATCAATGATACGGCAACATTTCATTAGAACAGCCGGCTTTCTCTTTTTTTTCCTCACCCTGACAACCGCCTTTCCGCAATCAATTACTTCAGTCACTATTGAATGGAATGATGAATTTTTATCGAAAACCGGTCAGGATGTACTGGAGCGCAAAACTCTGTTCAGGGATATTAATGAGGCAAAAGGTGCTTATCGGACTTCGATAATCAACCGGTTGAAGGATTACGGTTATTTTTCAGTTATATCCATGCGGGATTCCATTGAGTATTCACCAGATTCAGCAAGCTGCAAACTTTTTTACCTGCTTGAGCCGGGCAGCCGCTCGGTGATTTCCAGGATAATCATTGACCGTACCGATTCTGCGGATACAAATATATTTACAGAATTATACGGGGAGCCGTATAACCGCTTTGTCCTTGAACAGGAACTGCTGAACCTGCTCAACAAAAATGAACAGGATGGGTATCCTTTTTTTGCTGTAAAGATTAGAAGTATTGTTGACCGCGACGGGTTGCTGGAGATATACGCTGATGCGGTGCAGGGTCCTTCCGGTGAAATACGCAAAGTGGAAATCACAGGCAATCAAATAACCAACGCTGATGTGATTATCAGGGAGCTGCGCTTACGGGAGAAGGAATATTATGAAGATGGATTAATTCAGAAAATTCCTCCCCGGCTGAACCGGCTGCGCCTTTTTGCACCTGTCACTCCGCCAGGGTTTTACATCAACACGGCAGGGGAAGGGGTGTTAACCATTAAAGTAAAAGAATCGCAGTTTAACAATTTTGACGGCATTGTTGGATATATACCCCGGGGCGATAACAATCTGCCCGGTTATGTGACCGGTCTGTTAAATCTCTCATTCCGCAATATATTTGGCACGGGCAGGGTGAGCACCTTCCGCTGGCAGAAAGTGGACAGGAATACGCAGGAACTTGAGGTCAGATATCTTGAGCCATGGCTTTTTTCCTATCCTGTTAATGTATCCGGTGGTATATATCAGCGCAAACAGGATACAACGTACGTGCAGTTGAAGTTTGAGTTCCTGGCAGATTATATGCTGAATGAAAACGTGACACTCGGCTGGCAGATAGGTGTGGAAAGCGTTGTTCCTGTTCGGGGAGATACACTTGTCCGCTTTACCGTGTTCAATTCAGAATACGTCAATACAGGTGTAAGTGCCCGGTACGACAGCCGCAATGACCCTCTGGTGCCGGAATACGGCATCCTATTTTATTCTACTTTCAGTCTCCATCAAAAGAAAATACTGGGTCCGGCAGAGTTTATTACTCCATCAACCAAACTCACCAGTTTACTCCGCAAAGTTGATACAGGGCTGGATATATATCAGAGTGTTATAAGCAGGCAGGTTGCTGCGGTCAAACTGCATTTCCGGGCGTTGAGCGGAGATAATAATGAAATCAATGATATGTATAAACTCGGGGGGAACACTAATCTCCGCGGATACAGGGAAAATCAGTTTCTCACATCGCGAGTGTTTTTGGCAAATATTGAATATCGTTTCTTAACCGGCGGCAGAACATTTGTGTATCCTTTTTTCGACATTGCGCATTTCCTGCCGTTTTCCGGTGCTGAAACGGGAGAAGCAGCAATGCAGACAAAACTTGGTTATGGTGCCGGTGTATTTCTTGAAACGGGGGCAGGCATGTTAAGGGTGGAATACGGTCTTGCAAAAGGGGACTCCTTTTCCAAAGCAAAGATTCATTTCGGCATAGTATCGGAATTCTGACCAAATAAGATTTCTTTGTTATGGATTTCCCTCAGCCAGTCACACAATTGTTTTAACCTGTGGTTTGAATTTCCGGAAAGCAGGGGCAAGTTCGCACCTATCATAGCAGCAAAGTTCTGTATCGCTTTCTCCGCGGGTATATCCGGTATTGCCTCATCACGGATTGTATGAATCATCCGCAAAGTTTTCAGTGCATCAAACCAGCGGATTTTTTGACGGAGCAGTGTTTTACCGGATTTGGTATTCTTCAATAAATTTTCCATCTCCTTGATTATTGCGGGAGAACTCAAATATGAAAATACGGCGGGATGAATTTCTCTCGCTGCGTTTAAGTACAAATCCGGGCTGAGCGCTTCTTCTGTATAAAATGCTTTCAGCCATCGGGCGATGAGAACAAAGATTGCAGGGTTATATATCTTTTCCGCATCCCGTTTACCTGCCAATATATCATCAATTGCAGGACCTGTCCCAAACGGCACACGGCGTGAAATTCGGGCAGAAGGATAAACAATTGCATCCTGAATAGTGTGAATGGGAGTAATCTTTGATAACTTTTCCAGGAAGTAAAAATCCTCAGCAGCTTTCCGCTTATTCATTCCCTCTGCTTTTATATAATATTCACCTGTGCACATCATGGTTGACCCCACAGGCAAATAACCATATGGCGACCCTGCTGCTTTGATGCCGCAGGCATACAAGCGTATATATATTTCATAAAGCAAAATTGCACGGGTGTGTATTTCATCCAAACCTTTTAACCGGTGCGCAAACATTGTTACGGCAGCGTAGACAGAAGATGCAGAGAAAGCAGTACGTATGGCATTTATATATTGTTTATTTACCGTGCAGTCCGCATCAAGGCAAACAAGAATTCCTTTTTCCGGATCTTTCAGGTAATTCAGTGCCTCATCCATTCCTGTTTTTCTTGCAAGCCCAACGCCGGCAGATTTAGCAGGCAGAGCATTCTCTCTTGTGGAAGCATCAATTACCCGGTACGTGATACTTTTTGTATCGGATAATTCCGAAAAAAACTGCAAAGAGCGGAGGTTATTTTCCCTGATTTCCTGCGCATCATCATCAGAATTGTTGACAATTCCGATGACCAGGACAGAAATTTCCACAGGTACTTCACAACTGTTCAGCGATTCTATTGTATCGCAAATTCCGGGAAATTCATTTTTGATTGGTATAATAATTGCAATATCAACGGGTGAGGGCGGAGTGCCTTCTATCCGGCGGCGGATTCCGGCATACTTTTCAAGGTATTGCCGGACTGTTTCTTTTATCATATAAAAACCGGAATAAATTCTCTACATATAGAAAAACAAACTTAAATATAAGTATAGTTTAATAAAGGATTTCTCATGGATATAAAAAATAAAACCGTTCTTGTGCTGGGTGGGTGGGGCTTGGTCGGTAATTCAGTGATCCGTAAAATGATGCCCGAAAAACCGGCAAGAATTATCGTTACATCCCTCAAAAAAGAGGAGGCGATGGATGCTGTTGCACATCTTAAAAAAGAATATCCCGGTATGCCGCCAAAGTATTTTGTCCCCTGGTGGGGTAACATTCTCCTGAGAAATGAGTTTAAAGAAAAAAGCAGGGAGGAAATCCTTAATAATCCTGTCTGGCGCCGCAGAATGATGGAGGATACCCTTGAAGAACTGACCCCGGAAATCCTGGAATCTTCGTCTCTGTATTCTGTAATCGTCAGTTATAAACCGGACGTTATTATTGACTGTATAAACACAGCAACCGGAATTGCCTATCAGGACATATATACAATATATAAAACCCTCAAAAACAAAATGGGCAACGGCATGAGCAATGCCGATCTCACATCAGAAATTGAAAAACTGCTGTGCACCATGTATCTTCCGCAGCTTATCCGGCATATTCAGATATTATATAATGCCATGGCAAAAGCCAAAACCAGTATATATTTTAAGGTTGGAACCAGCGGTACCGGAGGTATGGGATTGAATATTCCCTATACACACAGTGAGGAAAAACCATCCCGTGTTCTGTTAAGCAAATCTGCTGTGGCAGGGGCGCATACTTTGCTCCTTTTCCTGATGGCGCGCACTCCGGATACTGCAATTACCAAAGAAATAAAACCTGCCGCGGCAATTGCATGGAAGCGTATTGCATTTGATTCCGTAAGAAAACGGGGTAAGGAAATTGACCTGCCTGAGATTACCTCTGAACTGGCAATAACACTTGATAAGGAATATCAGTTTGCACTAAAAGATAAAATACCTTCATCAGGGAATAAACTGAAATCAGTATTTATTGATACCGGTGAAAACGGAATTTTCTCCAAAGGTGAGTTTGAAGCAATCAGTGCACAGAAGCAGATGGAGTTTGTCACTCCGGAAGAAATTGCCGACAACATAATATTTGAAATAAAAGGCGGCAACACAGGTCACGATGTGATTAATGCACTGGACAATGCCACACTGAACCCAAGTTACCGCGCCGGATATATGCAGCACTTTGCAGTTAATAAGATGAGTGAACTTGAGAAAGAATCCGGCATTGATTCCGTTGCATTTGAGATGCTTGGCCCGCCGCGGCTCTCCAAATTATTGTATGAGATATACCTGATTTCCCGCATAGCCGGAACAATGAAAAAAGCTGTGAAGATCAGCCCAGCAAAATTATCAGCTGATTGTTTTAATCTGATTAAAAGTGACAAGGAACTTACAGCAAGAATTGTAGCTATCGGCATACCCGTGCTTTTCCCGGATGGTAAAACACTTCTGCGTGGGAA
>CAYYJL010000216.1:0-5298 GCA_964472245.1 uncultured Ignavibacteriaceae bacterium
GGGATAAGATAATACATATATAGAAACCATCCCTTCTTTGCGTCCCTTGCGTCCAGACCAATATGTACGCAAGGACGCTACAACAAACAAATTCTTAATATGTCGGCTTCACTCTCCTTTGCGCCCTTGCGTTAACTCTTGAAAAAAATACTGTCACTCCTTAAGAGTTTTATTGTTGATGGATTCTTAGCTTTCTATAATCCTGTCAATCCTTTGGATTTCCTCTGTGTTCTTTGTGCCGCCCTCTGTGGCCTCTGTGTTTACTCCGAAAAAATCTTATATGCAACTATTCTAATCCTGCAAATCCTGATTCAGAGATTATATACTCACCGTTTTCCACTTACCCCGCTTAAACAGAATGTATATAATCACACAGATAAGCGTTTCTGCGACCGGCACAGCCAGCACAACACCGGTCATACCCATCCCTGAAAATTTATGCAGTATATATGCAAGCGGAATCTGAAAAGTCCAGAATCCAAAGAAATATACCCAGGTCGGCGTTTTTGTATCACCCGCTCCGTTAAACGCCTGCGTCATCACCATGCTTATTCCGTAAAACACATATGCGGAACTGATAATTTGCAGCGATAATACTGCATACTCCATCTGAGCTGTTTCTGCAGCCGGAATAAAAAATCCGATCAGCGGGTATGAAAAGAACAAAAACAACACCGTTACTGCCCCCATGAATATTGCGTTATATTTAGAAGTGAGGATTACGCTCTCTTCCGCCCGTTCAGGTGAATTTGCCCCCAGGTTCTGCCCGACCAGCGTAGCGACCGCATTGCTCATTCCCCATGCCGGAAGAATGAAGAAGACAATCAGCCGGATTGCCGTCTGATAACCTGCAGATGCAGCGCTGCCATACTCTGCTACCAGTGCAGCAAGAACAATCCAGCTTGCCGATGCAATCATAAACTGCAGTGTTGCCGGTGTGGCTATATTTATGATATTCTTGAACATTGCAAAGTCGGGGATAAAGTGTTTCATTCTCATCTGCAGAATACCTGAAGATTTCCACAAATGATAAAACTGATATCCCACGCCGATAGCCCGTCCAATGGCCGTAGCAACTGCCGCACCGGCTATTCCCATTTGCGGAAAGAACAACCATCCGAAAATCAATATCGGGTCAAGGATAATGTTAAACATATTCCCTATCCATAAGCTTTTCATGGCTATGGAAGCATCACCGGCACCGCGGAATATACCATTGATAAGGAACAGCAGAATAATAGCCGGACTTGAAGCAAAAATGATCCGTGTATATACCACACCGGATTGTATTGCCGCTGCCTCTGCACCCATCATCCGCAGAATATCCTCTGCATAAACTGCTCCCAGCACACCAAGCACTATGGAGCTTAATGTACCCAGCAGAATAGTCTGCGCTCCGGCGCATCCGGCGGCATCGGGATTCTTTTCTCCCGTGCGCCTCGCCACCAGCGCAGTTGCAGCCGCGCTTGCTCCTATACCTATGGAATATACAATGGTAATAACTGATTCGGTAAGCCCCACAACCGAAACAGCGTGCACCCCCAGCTTGTTGACAAAGTATATATCAACAACGGCGAATACAGATTCAAGGGAAAGTTCCAGCATCATGGGGATGGCAAGCAGAAATATCGCTTTCCGCATATCTATGGAAGTGTAATCGTACTCTTCACCGCGGATCGATGCTTTAATTAAACGAAGGTATTTTAAAAGACTTTCTTTCATATAAATTTCTCTTTCATAAAGGGATAAGCAATTTCAGGAATAGACAGAGATTTCCTGTTGGTGCATGTATATACACCGGAAACTGTCTTCGGCTTGTTTTGAAACGGAGGGGAACCCTTTAGCGGGTTCTTACTCCAAGTTGAGTGAGAGAAATTATAATCATGAATTCTTTCCGTAGAATTAAGCTGCAAATATACACACAATTAAAATTAATTTGCAAATATTTAAACCGGCGGTTTATTTTGGTGATAAGCCGCCGGATACTTTTTTTTAACCGTGCTGCGGATATGTATAGTTAATCATCCAGCCGGTTCCGAATTTATCAATAAAGTGGCCATAGTACGCACCCCAAAAGGTATCCTCCAACGGCATAACCACCTGCCCGCCTTCAGAAAGTTTTGCATACAAAGAGGCCGCCTGCTCTTTGGAATCAGGATCTATCATTATGTTATAGTTATTGCCTGCCGCAAATCCCGGACCGAATCCCTCTACATTATCACTTGCCATCAGCACCATGTTTTCACCAACAGGGAGTGAGATGTGCATTATTTTATTTTTTACTGCTTCCGGAATGCTGCCGCCATCCGGCATTTCACCAAAGCGGTTAACAGAGATAAACTCCCCGCCAAATACCGACTTGTAAAAGTTAAATGCTTCCTCGGTTGTTCCGTCAAAGTTCAGATAGATGTGCAGTTTCATATTGTCCTTTCATGTATTATGTTTTTCCTGAATCACAAATAACAGCCGGATTGCTGACTGGTGCACGCCCGGTCTACACGGTAATCTGCGTCTGAGGATTTCAGAAGATTTTAGTTTTTTTCAAATAAAGCAACCAGACGTTTACCGATAAGTGCTGTCCAGCCCCCTTCAAAATTCTTCGCTGCAAAATCAGGATTGGAGGCAGGAAAGCTCTCTAACCCGCGGTGCGTAAGCCGTATTCTTGTTTTATCTCCTTCTGCGGTTAGCTCAAATAAAACAAACGATTCGCCTTCGTAACCCCTGTACTTCCAGGAGTACTCCAGTAAAGCCGGTTTTTCTGCGCGGGTAATCGTGCATTCGTGTATATATGATCTGCCGTCCGGACCTGCCGTAAATGTAAATGTGAAACCGGGCTCCGGCTTAAACTCCTCAAGATCAAAATACCACTCTTTCATAATTTCTTTTTGAGTGATAGCATTCCATACCTGATCTATGGGAGCAGAAAGCATCCGTTCAATGCTGAATGGGTTCATGATGTCCTTTCTTCGGAAAGCCCGGCCTTCACCGGATTATTCCGTTAGTGTTTTTAACTTGTTTAATCCTTTTTCAAAATCTTTGCCGATTGCAGCATCCATATCAAAGAACACCGTCATCAGCTTTGATATATACGGAGAAGGTCCGTACATCATCCAGTTTACCGTTGTCGCATTGCCGTTGGGTGTGAGTGTAAGTTCCGTCATGTTTTCTGCTTCAAACGGTTCGATAAAATTCAGCTTCATCACAACTTTGGATGCAGATGCTTCCGTAATCTCCATTCTTCCGCTGCCAACATCACTGTTGCCGCTCCATTCATAAACAGCACCTTTGCCGCTTTCACTGCCGCTGTAGGTTTTTTTCATTGCGGGATCTAAATCTTCCCACGGGGACCACTTTCCAAAATGCTTGAAATCAGAAATGAGAGAGTAGAGAGTATCGGGTGAAGCATTAATCACCAGACTTCTTTCAACACGAAAACTATCCGGCTTGGTTGCCGCATAAATTAAAATAACAACAAGTATTGCTGCCAAACCGAGCAAAACTTTTTTAACGATGGAACCTGACTTAGCCATTGTAGTACCTTTTATTAATTAGGGGGGAGTAATATAAGCATTTTATCTCTGAGCAAGATATCCGGCAAGCCGGTTAAGTGTCTGCATTCCCCCTTCGGTAACTCCGTATTTTTCCACACGTCCTAGTTCTTCAGCAGTTTCAAATGTCATCTTCATGGTGATTTTTGTTTTGCTGCCAATTGCCTCAAACAGCACTTGCATCCGGAAGGGGCTATCCTCATGTTCGCCAGATCCATGAACGTAACATATCTCCTCCGGCGGACGTATGGTCGTATAAGTAATAAGGTTAGGAAAAACGGTACCATCCGGTCCGGTCATTGTATGCCGCCAGGTATCACCTTGTTTGAAATTCATCTCTATTGTTTCCGTGGCAAATCCGGCCGGGCCCCACCATTTATCAATATGTTCTTTTTTTGTCCAGCAGTCAAACACCAACTGCCGCGGAGCATCATAGATACGGATAAACATAACGCTTTTTCCTTTATCCTGTTTTACTGCACCCGCCCCGTTTTCTGATAATACATTCGGGATATTTTTCTGCGAAGTTCTCTGCAGCTTATCTAAACTCTGATACCAACCATCCTGCATTCCGCTCAATGCAACGGCGGCTTCCGGCAGTGCTTTGGTTACCTCTGCTCTCAGCGTAAGTTTTGTTTCATCCCCCCGCTGTTCAAATATAATGGTGTTTTTCGTTTCCAGATATATATTGCCGTTTTCATCTCGCACCTCCCCGATGAATACCAGCTTTTCACCTTCTGTTAACTCAACAAAGTACCCGTCCATCGGATATATACTCCCATCGGGGCTCTGCATTCTGATTGTAATTGCTCCGCCCGGTCTTGCATCCATACTGCATTCCGGACAAGTAAACCCTTGCGGACCCCACCATTGCGATACCATCTCCGGCGTAACCCAGGCATCGTAAACAAGTTTTTTCGGAGCCCGTATCAGCCGGATAATCTCCAGCGTCTGTACCGTATTACTATGCATGGATGTGGTGCCCTCGTTCAAATCTATTCCTTTCTTATATACGGAAAGTTCAGTTAATATACAGGGATTAGCTTATTTTTTATCTTTCTTCTGAACTTCGATAAGATACTTTTCCAGCGCATCTAACTTCTGAGTCCAGAACCGTTCATACTTTTCCACCCAGTCGGAAACCTCACGGAGCTTTTCCAACCGCGGCTCGCAAAATCTTTCCCGGCCTTCCTGCACAACCGAAACCAGACCGCACTCCTCCAGTATCTTTATATGCTTGGAAACAGCCGGCCTGGAAATGGTAAATTTTTCCGAAACTGTATTTAAGTTCATTCTCTTCCCGGCAATAAGGTGCAGAATCTCCCTTCTGGTCGGGTCTGCAATTGCCTGGAAAACATCTCTTCTGGTATCCATATCCATTCTGTAACTATTTGGTTACAAATATAAGCGAAACCATCCGGTTACGCAAATAAAAAATACGATTTTAAGGATTTTTTTGTTGACAGGATTTAACCCATACCAATATTTGCACCTCTTTTCCGTACACTTATTTATGTCTCTACCGGAAAGTTTTTAACGCGAAGACGCAAGGAGTCTGGATTCGATATATACCAGCCATCTCCTTCTTTGCGCCCTTTGCGTTAACTCCGGAAATTTCTCCCGCAGATCCGGAGATTTATGCAAATGCCATATATACTACCTCCTATCCGCCTACATCCGCGCTGTATCCGTGTTATCCGCGTGTCATTAGTTTTGTTGATGGTAAGAAAATACTGTCACTCCGTTGGAG
>CAYYJL010000217.1:0-5284 GCA_964472245.1 uncultured Ignavibacteriaceae bacterium
ACCTTATTGAGATAATTCAGGTTAACATATACAGTACCGCCATTGTTATATATAAGCTTGATTGCTTCGAACTCGGACTCGCCTATTTTTATGGTTTCCAGACCGGTATATTTAGCGATGCCGTAATCTTCATGAACAACAAAATCACCGTGAACAAGGGAAGATAAATCCCTGCTTTTGGTTTTTCTTTTTGTTTGTTTGGTGCTGACCTTGGTCCGGTACGGTTTGTTAAATATCTGATAATCAGTCAGCAGCAGAAGTTTATCCTGTTCGGCAAGGAATCCTTCCTTAACAGGAAAAGTAACAATGCGCAGCAACCCGCCGAGCATTGCATCTTCCAGTGAGTCATCAAGCTCCCCGAGTATATCCCGTATGCGGGATGTTTGTATATCATTCTCTGATGCAACAACAACCGTATTGCCGGCTGATATATATTCTTTGACAATGCGGAGCAGGGTTTTATAGTTGCCGTGAACCGGCGGTGCAGGTTTTAAGTGTGCTTCCTGACGGGTGCCGTGCAGAGGTTCTTCAATGAGCAGGGTGGCAGAAAGTGAACCGAACAGTTCTTCCGGTGAAGGGACAGCAGCGGGTAAAATTTCATCATCAGCGGAGAGGGAAGTTACTGTTTCAACGGGCAGATCAGTTTCCTCATCAAAAACGACCGAGGCGGTAATCTTCTTTTCCGCACCGCTCAGATTCTTCTGATATATATAGCGGAGCTCTTCTGCGCGGAAGAGGATAAGGGGCTCCTGCAGGTACTGCGTAAATATCTGTGTGGAGCCGGGTTCCGGTTCTTCCGGTTCAGGTGCAAGGGTTACCAGATCTGCATGATTAACCGAGCGCTGATTATCCGGGTCAAAATAGCGGATGGACTCCAGGAAGTCTCCGTCAAACTCCAGCCGCACAGGGGAGCTTTCACTGTATGACCAGTAGTCTATAATAGCGCCGCGTCTTGCAAACTCCCCTTTTTGCTCCACAAATTTCTGTTTGGTGTAATTGAATACATTAAAATATTCTATCATCCCCTCGTAACCGGGATTATCATCTATAGAGATGCGCAGGAGATTTTCTGAATCCAGCTGTAATTGTGAAATAGGTGCAGTTGCGATGCTGAAAAGAGCATAGATGACTACATGGGGCAGCTGTTGAATTTTTGTAATTTTTTCTAAGAGCTGCTCCGGTGCAAGGGAGGTAATTTCCATAACTGGGATATCCGGATTCATCAGGCGCATCTCTGTTGCCGCTTCCATCACCTGCTGTTCTGAGGGAAGCAGTACAAGTATGGATTTTTCTTTTGAGGCAAGCCGGCTGAGCACAATGCTTCTGGATGAGCCGTAAAGAGGGGAAATACGCAAAACGGAGAGCCGGTTTGCCCTGCAAAAGGAAACAATACTGTCTAGAGAGGATATTTCTTTATTAAAACCGGGTATCATGGAGGAAATTTTAAAACAAATCACAAAAATACATATTTCCGCAGCTAATTGCCGGAGGATTTTGAGCAAAAAAAAACTCCCGGTATCGGAAACAAAGAGGAGCATTCTATTATAAATTTGCATAAATTTGTGTAGTAAAACACAATTTCCCGGCAGAGGAAAAGAATACCGTTGCATTATTCACAGGAAAGTGAAATTTTTCTGCATGTAAAAAGAAACTTATGTTATTTTTACGGTTTAGATAACTTTGAGTATGAATGCACAACGGCATACCGGCTCCTGAAATGACAATTTTCCGAGAACAAAAAGCGGAGAGAAATATTCGAATCCCGTTTAACAAACCGCACCTGACAGGCAGAGAGTTTGATTACATAAAAGAAGCAGTGCAGGCAGGCAAGCTTTCCGGAGACGGAATGTTTACGCACAAGTGTAATGAATTCCTTGAGGACCGCTACAAATTTAAAAAAGTATTACTGACCACATCGTGTACCGATGCGCTGGAAATGAGTGCCATCCTTATTGATATTAAGGAAGGGGATGAGGTAATCCTGCCGAGTTATACCTTTGTTTCCACAGCAAATGCATTTGTGCTGCGAGGTGCAAAAGTGGTGATGGCAGACTCCCGCAGTGATAACCCCAATATAGACGAAGCTCTGTTAGAAAGTCTTATAACCCCAAAGACCAAAGCTATTTGCGTGGTGCACTATGCAGGTGCCGCAGTGGATATGGATCCTGTTATGCAGTTAGCGGAAAAATATAATCTGTATGTAATTGAAGACTGTGCACAGGGCATAGACGGATATTATAAGGGCAGGCCGCTTGGTTCTATCGGGCACTTAGGCGCTTTCTCCTTTCATGAAACCAAAAACATCGGCAGCGGTGAAGGGGGTATGCTTACAATTAATGATGAAAAACTTTTTGCCCGGGCAGAGGTTGTGCGGGAAAAAGGAACAAACCGTTCCGCGTTTTTCCGCGGAGAGGTTAATGAATACAGCTGGGTGGATGTCGGCTCATCGTTTCTCCCGTCTGAAATAACAGCTGCATTTTTATATGCTCAGCTGGAGCAGATTGATGAAATCCAGGCAAAACGCCTGAAACTGTGGCATGCGTATAATGATTATTTTAAGAAATATGAGGATGAGGGAATTGTTCATCTGCCTGTGATTCCTGATTTTACCGTCAATAACGCCAATATGTTTTATATGGTAATGCCGGATCATGAAAAGCGGGATGAACTGCTTGCACATTTGAAACAGCGGGGAGTTTCTGCCGTGTTCCATTATGTACCGCTGCATACCAGTCCGTTTTTTAAGAATAAACATGACGGCAGAGAGCTGCCCAATTGCGTCCGATATTCATCCCAATTGCTGCGGCTTCCGTTGTTTTATGATTTGAAATCTGAGGAAGTGGCGTATATCTGTGAATCGGTCAGTGAGTATCTGGAAACTCTACCGGTAAAAAAGAACGGTGTGCACGCAATCTGATTCCGGATGAAATAAACGGAAACTGAACTCTCAGTAATTTTATTTTTCTAATACCGCATCTTTTTCAATTTTTTGCCCCTATGTTACAGGGGCATTTATTATTTTACCCTCATAAACTGAATTTTTCTTCTTACGGAAGGTTTTATGAGGATTGCGTTCGCTTCCGCCGAAGTTTTTCCCTATGCCAAGACCGGCGGTCTTGGTGATGTTGTAGGGGCACTTCCCAAGGTACTTAAAAAAATGGGGAACGATGTTAAGGTATTCCTGCCTAAATATGCCACGATAGACCACTCAAAATATGATTTGGATTACTGCTACCCGATTGGCGAGATGCCTATCCGTGTGGCAGGCACAGTGTATACGGTGCATGTGTTCCATTCCACACTGCCGGATTCTGATGTGGATGTATATTTTCTGGACTGCCCGCATTTTTACAACCGGAGTGCAATATATACCAATGACCGGGATGAGGATGAGCGTTTTATCCTGCTCTGCAAGGGTGTTATTGAAGCCATGCAGCGCCTGACCTGGAAGCCGGATGTTATCAACTGCAATGACTGGCAGACAGGGCTGATACCTTTATATATAAAAGACAACTATAACTGGGACCGCTTTTTTGACGGCGTTGCAACAGTTATGACTATACACAATATTGCGTATCAGGGAAGATTCCCGCGCAACACGATGCATAAGGCGGAGATACGGCCTGAGCTGTTTTTTGAAAACAGTCCCGTGGAAATATGGAACAATGTCAGTTTTCTGAAAGCAGGACTGATGTTTGCCGATGCAATCAACACGGTGAGTTATACGTATGCACATGAGATAACAACTTCCGAGTTCGGAGCCGGGCTGGAGGGAGTGCTGCGCCACAGGATTAATGATTTTTGGGGAATCCTGAACGGGGTGGATTATTCCGTATGGAATCCCGCCACTGACAAACATATCCCTTATCACTTTACCCTTTCCGACATGAGCGGCAAGGCGGCTAATAAGCGGTATCTGATGGATGCTGTGCATATGCCTTACCGTGAGGATATACCGCTGATAGGCATAGTTTCCCGCATGGTTTCGCAAAAAGGATTTGACCTGATAGCACGCGGCATTAATGAGCTGATGAGTTATAATGCGCAGTGGGTAATACTGGGAACAGGACAGGATGATTTTGAAAATCTGTTCCGCTCCCTATATAGGGTTTAACAATGAGCTGGCGCATTTGATAGAAGCAGCAGCGGATATATTCCTTATGCCGAGTTATTATGAACCGTGCGGGCTGAATCAAATATACAGCCTTAAATACGGCACCGTTCCGGTTGTACGGAAAACCGGTGGGCTGGCAGATACGGTGCAGGACTGGGATGAGCTGTATCATCAGGGCAACTATGACGGCACAGGATTCAGCTTTAATGACTATACTCCGTATGCCCTCACCTCAACGCTTAAACGTGCGCTGGGTACTTTTAACGACCGTGATAAATGGAATAAGATAGTATTGAACGGCATGTTGAAGGATTACTCCTGGGAGGTATCCGCCAAAACATATATGCAGCTGTATCATCATGCGCTTAAAAACCGGAGAGGATAAAAATTATTTAATTAATCTGCCGGAAACCGGGAACATAAACCCGCGGCAGGCAACTAATTGACATAACAATTTGTAAGGATATATATGACAGAAAAGAATCAAGGTGTAATTGCCGCAGCTATTTTGGGAGCTGTATTGCTGGTTTCGGTTTTAATTATTAACGCAACGCTTCGTGACCGCAACAAGGACAGCCAAACCATTAATGTAACCGGATCTGCCAAGATGGAAATTGTATCAGATATGGGGCTCTTGGGCGGAACGGTTGGCGCACAGTCCGGCTCCCCGCAGGAAGCGTACCGCGAGATGAAACGGCAGATGGATCTGGTGTATGCCTATCTGGCCAAGAAGGGATTTGCTGCCGACAAGATAACACTTTCCCCGCCAAACAGTTATGATGTATTTGAAATGAATGCAAACGGATATTCCACCGGTAAAGTTATCGGCAGGAACTATAATCAACGTTTTCAGATACAGTCTCAGGATGTGCAGCTGATAAAAGGGATTTCCCTGGAGATAGTTTCCCTTATAGAAAAAGGGGTGAACGTAATGATTGAACAGCCGCGCTTTATATATACCAAGCTGGCTGATCTGAAAATACAGGTGCAGTCCGCAGCCGCAAAGGATGCACTTGAGCGCGCCACAAAAATTGCCGAATCCACCGACCGCGATCTGGGCGAGCTGCGCAATGCAAGAATGGGTGTTCTGCAGATAACCCCCAAGAACAGCAATGAAATTTCCGATTACGGCATGAACGATGAATATTCCATAGAAAAAGAAATCACCGC
>CAYYJL010000218.1:0-5269 GCA_964472245.1 uncultured Ignavibacteriaceae bacterium
CCGCTCAAAGATATTAAGAACCTGTTCCTGTTTAAAAGCCGCCTGATGGGTATATATCATATCCTGCTGGCGGCAGCCCCCGCAAACGCCAAAGTGGGAGCATTCCGCCTTTGTTCTGAGCGGTGACGGAGTTATCAGCCGTTTGATAACAGCTTCGTAGAAATTCTTTTTCTTTTTCCGTACTTCTACCTCGGCAACATCACCGGGATATGCATGCTGAACAAAGATAACCATTTCCTTTTGGGTGCCGTCCGGCAGGGTGTTGGCATGTCGTGCCAGCCCTTTTCCTTCAAAGACGTATTTATCAATAGTTACGGTGAGTATCTCTTTTTTAGCCATGATGCTTTACTGCCGGAAACGCGGTGATATATATATCAGTCACCTGAATCGTAATTAAGAACCGGAGAGAGCCAACGTTCGATTTCATTCAAGCTCATTCCTTTTCTCTTGTGGTAATCGGTCATCTGGTCTTTACCGAGTTTGCCGGTTGTGAAATACTTAGACTCAGGATGTGAGAAGTAAAATCCGCAAACTGAAGCAGCAGGATACATAGCCAGACTTTCCGTAAGTGTCATGCCTGTAACAGCCGGAACATTTAACAGGTTAAAGATAGTCCATTTTTCCGTGTGGTCCGGACAGGCAGGATAACCCGGTGCGGGTCTGATACCCTGATATTCCTCTTTAATAAGAGAAGTATTAGGGAGATTTTCTTTAACAGCATAGCCCCACAATTGCTTGCGGACGACCTCATGCAGATACTCTGCAAATGCCTCTGCAAGGCGGTCTGCAATAGCTTTAGCCATGATTGAGGAATAATCATCATGATTAGCTTCGTACGCAGCGGTGATTTTTTCCAGCCCAATGCCCGCAGTAACGGCAAAACAGCCGATGTAATCTGCAAGGCCGCTTTCCTTTGGAGCAACAAAATCAGCAAGTGCAATGTTTGGTTCTTTGGATGCCTTGAGCGCCTGCTGACGGAGTGTGTGGAATTCTGTGAGAATGCCGTGACGGGATTCATCCGTATATACTTCAATATCATCGTGATTTACGGAGTTAGCGGGGAATATACCGGCAACACCATTGGCGCCGAGAGATTTATCTTTTATAAAGCCGTCAAGCATTGCGTTTGCATCATCAAATACACGCTGTGCTTCATTACCGAATTTTTCATCCTGCAGAATTTCAGGATATCTGCCTTTCAGCTCCCATGTCTGGAAGAAAGGAGTCCAGTCTATATACGGGCGCAGCAGTTCAATGGGTACATCCACAAAAGAAGTAATACCCGGGTGAGCCGGAACCGGCGGTGTATAGTTTTTCCAGTCTATCGCAAATTTATTTTCGCGTGCCTTTTCCAGGGATATATAATCTTTTGCGTTTCTCTTTTTCTTGTGGTCTTCAAGTATTTTAGTGTATTCTTTTTTGAGTGCAGCCACAAAACCGGGTTTCTGCTGTTCGTTGAGCAGACTGCCTGCCACGGGAACACTTCTGGAAGCATCCAGCACATGAACCACAGGTGCGGAGTAATGAGGAGCAATTTTAACTGCCGTATGCACCTTTGATGTTGTTGCACCGCCGATGAGCAGAGGAACCTTCATGCCTCTGCGTTCCATTTCCTTTGCGACTCCCACCATTTCATCAAGTGAAGGGGTAATCAGTCCGCTGACTCCGATGATATCTGCTTTTTCCTTAATTGCGGCATCAAGAATTTTATCGGTGGCAACCATAACTCCAAGATCCACAACGCGGTAATTGTTGCAGCCGAGCACTACGCCAACAATATTCTTTCCAATATCATGCACATCACCTTTTACGGTAGCAAGCAGAACCGTTCCCTGTTCGCTGACTTCGCCTGAGAGGGTTTTCTGTTCCTCTATATACGGGATCAGATATGCTACTGATTTTTTCATAACGCGGGCGCTTTTAACCACCTGCGGCAGGAACATTTTACCTGCGCCGAACAAATCACCAACCACGTTCATACCTGCCATGAGCGGTCCTTCAATAACGCTGAGGGGAGCATCATATTTAAGGCGGGCTTCTTCAGTATCCGCTTCTATATATTCAACGATGCCTTTGATAAGTGCATGTTTCAGCCGTTCCTCAACTTCGAGCTTGCGCCATTCCTCTTCCTGAACATCTGCCTTCCCCTCCTTCTTCAGACTTTCAGCAAAGTTAATGAGGCGTTCGGTAGCATCGGGTCTTCTGTTAAGCAATACATCTTCAACCAATACCAGCAGGTCTTTGGGAATTTCTTCATAAACAGCAAGCTGACCGGCATTAACAATACCCATATCCATACCTGCTTTAACAGCGTGATACAGGAATGCCGAGTGCATTGCCTCCCGCACATGATCGTTTCCGCGGAAGGAGAAGGATATATTACTGACACCGCCGCTCACCTTTGCATGGGGGAGGTTTTGTTTAATCCATTGTGTTGCCTTCAGGTAATCAACGGCGTAATTGTTGTGTTCTTCTATACCGGTTGCAACAGTAAGAATGTTAGGATCAAAGATGATATCTTCCGGTTTAAAGCCGACTTTCTGTGTGAGTATATCATAAGCACGTTTGCAGATTGCGATACGGCGTTCATATGAATCTGCCTGCCCCTGTTCATCAAATGCCATAACAATAACTGCCGCACCAAAGCGGAGTACAGTTTTTGCATGTTCAATAAAAACTTCTTCTCCCTCTTTCAGACTGATGGAATTAACAATGCCTTTGCCCTGCATGGTTTTTAAGCCCGCAAGCAGCACACTCCATTTGGAAGAATCTACCATAATAGGGAGCTTTGCGATTTCCGGTTCGGAAGTTATGAGATTCAGGAACTTGACCATAATCTCTTCCGAGTCAAGCATTCCTTCATCCATATTGATATCAATAACCTGAGCACCGCCTTCCACCTGATCTTTTGCAATTGAAAGGGCTTCTTCATAATTGCCGTTAATGATAAGCCGGGCAAACTTTTTGGAGCCGGTAACGTTGGTTCTTTCGCCGACATTTACAAAGTTGGTTTCGGGACGGATGATGAGCGGTTCCATGCCGGAGAGCATAAGATAGCGCGGAGTATCAGGAATAGGGCGCGGTGTATATTGCTGCACCAAACGGGCGATAGCGCCGATGTGCTCCGGAGTAGTTCCGCAGCAGCCGCCAACGATGTTAAAATACTGCTGATCTGCATACTCTTTGAGAATGGCAGACATTTCCGAAGCGGTTTCATCATACTCACCGAATTCATTAGGGAGTCCTGCATTGGGATACAGACTCACGTAGCAGTTTGCTATTGCGGAAAGATCCCGTATATATTCGCGCATCTGTGTTGCACCGAGCGAGCAGTTGATACCAACACTCAGCAGATTTGGTGTATGGCTGATGGAGATGAAGAATGCTTCAATGGTTTGTCCGGAAAGCGTCCGTCCGCTCATATCCACAATGGTACCGGAAATCATCACGGGTAAGGAAACATTTTTTTCTTCAAATACCTCCTGTATGGCACAGATAGCAGCTTTAGCGTTATGGGTATCGAAAATGGTTTCCACGAGCAGTATATCTGAACCGCCGTCCACAAGCCCGCGGGCCTGTTCTTTGTAGCTGTCTTTCAGTTTATCAAAAGTAACCGTCCGGTAACCCGGGTCGTTTACATCGGGAGAAAGGGAGAGCATCTTGTTTGTGGGTCCGAGTGCACCAGCCACAAAGCGGGGTTTATCCGGTGTGCGGGAGGTGTATTCTGATGCTGCTTCTTTGGCTACTTTTGCTGCGGCAAAGTTCAGATCATAAATAATATGTTCCAGGCCGTAATCTGCTTGTGCAAGGTCAGTCCCGCTGAAGGTATTGGTTTCGATGATATCGGCACCGGCTTCAAGGTACTGGTTATGAATGCCTTTAATAACATCCGGACGGGTGATGCAAAGGAGGTCATTATTGCCTTTGAGGTCTTTGGGGTGATCCTTAAATTTTTCACCGCGGAAATCTTCTTCGGTCAGGTTATGCCTCTGAATCAACGTGCCCATGGCTCCGTCAATAACCAGAATGCGGTGTTTTAAAATATCTTGCAGCTGCTGTAGTTTGGTGTTCATGCTCGTCTTACGGGATTAGCTTTTACGTTCGGAAAGAAAATATTTATACTCTTTAAACAAACTGCAAATATACTTAAATTTGAGGGCATTAAAAATATCAACAAAAATACACTTTATACAGCTATGATTATTGTAACAGGCGGCGCAGGATTTATCGGAAGTGCTTTAGTATGGCGGCTCAACACACTGGGCATAGATCAAATTGTTATTGTTGATGAGCTGGGGCACGATGAAAAGTGGAAGAACCTGGTGAATCTGAAATATCAGGATTTCTGTAACAAGACTGCTTTTCTGAATGCGGTTGAAAAAGATACACTCTCCTATAAAGTGACTGCCATTCTGCACATGGGAGCAAATTCTTCCACAACGGAAAAGGATGCGGACCACCTGATGTATAACAATTATGAATATACCAAAAAGCTTGCGGTGTATGCGATAAAGAACAATGCCCGCTTTGTTTACGCATCATCTGCGGCTACATACGGAGACGGCTCGCTTGGTTTTAAGGATGATAATGAACTTGCCCCCAGTCTGCGCCCTCTGAATATGTACGGGTATTCAAAGAATCTGTTTGATATACGCGCGCTCAATAAAGGATTATTTGACCGTATAGCCGGGATAAAGTATTTTAATGTATTCGGGCCGAACGAATATCACAAAGGGGATATGCGCAGTGTGGTGCATAAGGCATACGAACAAGTAAGAGATTACGGCAGGGTGAAGCTGTTCAAATCCCGCCATCCTGAATATAAGGATGGGGAACAGAAAAGAGATTTTGTATATATTAAAGATGCGGTGGATATGACGCTGTTTCTGATGAACAACCCCGGCATTAACGGCCTGTATAATGTGGGTTCCGGCAGGGCGAGGACATGGAATGATCTGGTGACGGCATTGTTCCACGCAATGGATAAGCCGGTTCAGATTGAATATATGGATATGCCGGATACGCTTGCCGCAAAGTACCAGTACTTTACTGAAGCTGATTTGACAAAAATAAAAAAAGCCGGCTACTCGTCTTCAATTTCTTCACTTGAAGAGGGAGTAACCGACTATGTTAAAAATTATTTAGTGAAAGAGGCGTATTTGGGGAGTTAAACCTCGGGGTGATGGTTTAGAGTTCTTCGTCTAAATCTTCATCATCGTCCAGGTCGTCATCCTCATCATCGTCCTCATCGAAGTCAAAATCTTCTTCA
>CAYYJL010000219.1:0-5263 GCA_964472245.1 uncultured Ignavibacteriaceae bacterium
TTTTTCCAATCAGGCACACGCAGTTTTACACCCATCGGCAGCTCTTCCGGCAGGGCATTAAGGTCGTGCATAATCATAAACCCAAGCCGCGTAAGTGCAGAGATTTTCTGAAGCTCCACTTCAAACCGGAGAGAATCGTAATTGTTTGATGCATAAATGCGGATGCTCCGTATATCAACTGAACCGCTGTCCACTCCCGCAGGCAGTTTATACGTGCCCGCGCCCTTATCATCATCTTCCCCGTCATGATAAACATAACCCGCAGGCGGATTCCCCTGGTTTACCGTGTAATGATACACAAAACTCCTGGCGCTGTTCCCGTATATATCTTTTGCCTGGAACTCAACCGCATATCTTCCCGTTCCGGTTACCGGAATTTTTGCAGTAAAGGCGTATCCGTCCGTTATGGAAGATGTACTCAGCTGAACCGCGCTGCCGTTCATAAACCCCTTAATGGAAGAACTGTTAACGCTGATATTTGTGTCGCCTTTAGTAACGCTGCCGTATATAAAAACAGTATCAGTCCCGGGGAAAAGATATACACTCCCCTGTGCAGGGGAAAACGTGCCAAACACCGGCAGCTTCCTTTTGCTCCTTACCGCCACAGTCCGGTGATTGGTGGAAAGCACAGGATTATCAGGATCATTGATATAGGAACCGGTATTAACAATCACCGTATATTCATTCGGTTCATCAATAATAAGATTTGTCGTGAATGTATATATACCATCCCCGTCCGGGTCGGTCATCAGGTTTTGCCCGTTCTGGTTAAAGCTCCCTTTTATATCAACACGGTTCACCGGTGAAAGGAAATTGAAACTCGGGCTCTTGGAATCAAAACTGAAGGTAAACGGCTTGGAAGAGTTATCCTCAATAACCGTAAAAACTGAGGTCATGGAAACCGTATCTCCCGTGGTTAATGCACATTTCATATATATACTGTGCTGTCCGTTGGTAAACGGCGTTGCAGGCAGATAGGAGAAAAACCGGTCTGTGGGATTAAAGTAATTTCCGGCATTGGGTATTTCAACATTATCAACCTTAAAAACAAAACTTCCCGGGTCTATCTGTTGATTATTTGCCCAGGATATATTGGCAGTCAGCAGAGGACGTTTGTTGGTAATACTTGCACCGTTTTTAGGCAGCAGGTAATAAATCATGGGACTGTTAACCGTAATAAAGGAATTGTTAAACGGCCCGCCCACCCGTGGATTTAAGGGGTCGGTGTAATAACCGGTAACACCCGCCTGGCCAACCGTATCGGTATAAGTTACAAATTTATATTCATACGTTAGCGGCAGGAGGTCCAGTGAAACTTTGTACAAATCCGGCTCCGTTTCCCTCATCCGGAAAACACCGTTCACCCAGCCGTTCATGGCGCCGTTTAATCCCACACCGGAATCCTGTGCGGCAAGAACATGCGTAAATCTAAACTCAACGGGTATTGCGTTCGGGTCTCCCGGCGCCACTTGCGCAACACATAAAACAGTAAAAAAAACTAACAGCAGCAGGATGTTTTTCATGGCACTCATTCCTTCAGACTCAATTACCTTATTAAACAAATAACAGAACCAAACATTGCAAAGATTAAGAAAATATGCAAACCGATTTAAACAACCGTCACACTTCTCATCAACCCTGCAGCCCCCTTCTTCCGGCTTTCTATTTTATTCGTATAACCACAAAGGTAATGTCATCCTCATTATCCTTCCCCTCGCTCCACTCATACCCTTTTTGTTTCATGTATTCAATAATCCGGTGCGGTTCTTCTTCGGCGGCTTCTTCAAATATCTCCTTTGTTTTCTGATACCCGAGCAGTCCCTGGTTTTCATTCATCTGCTCAGCATACCCGTCGCTCAACAGAAGTATCGTATCGCCTGCCTCAAGAGTAATCTCTGCTGATTCATAGGAACTGTTCCGCATAGCTCCAAGCGGCATGTTATTAATAACAATTTCTTCGGCTGTCCGCTTGCTGCTGCGGTACAACAGCATCGGGGGCATGCCTGCATTGGTCATCTTCAGGTTTCTGCCATTTATATGAAGAATCGTCAGAGCCATAAGCAGGCGCCCGAGCTCCATCTCCTTTATGGCAGTGTTCGTCTTTTGCAGGAAACCCGTTATGTCGGTTGTACCCCGATCGGTCATAAAGAGGGATTTGATGATGGATACCATCATTCCGGACTGCATGCCATGCCCCGTTGCATCCCCCAGTAACACAGTTAATGAGTCGTCCGGATGCACATGAAAATCATAATAATCCCCGCCCACTTCAGATGCAGTTCTCATAAACACAGCCACTTCTATCTGAGGCAGCACGGGCAGTTTCTTGGGAAGCATGGAAAGCTGCAGTTCACGTGCCTGATCCAGCTCAAATGATTTCCTGCTGCTTTCCTTCTCTGCAATCTGCGCCCTGAGTTCCGCCTCGCGGATACGTGCCGAAACTTTCAGGTGGGCCGTCAATCTCCGCTTCTGAAATTTATCCAAGCCATATATACCCCAGACAAACAGAATACCGTAAGCAATATATGCCCAGATGGTACGCCAGAACGGAGGGCGGATAATTATTTTCATCTCTGCCGGTTTCAGTTTCCAGATACCGTCACTGTTGCTTGCCACCACCCGTAATATATACTCGCCCGGGTCTAAATTCGTATAACTTGCATAATTTTTATTCCCCGATGCAATCCACTCAGCATCGTGGTTCACCAGTGTGTATTTGTATGCAATATTATCCGGCGCTGAAAAATCCATCGCTGCAAATGATACGGTAAAATCATTCTGGTCGTAGGCAAGAACAATTTCCCGTGTTATCATGATATTTTCCGGCAGAATACTGTTTTTGCCCGCCTCAATTTTTTCCTGAAATATCTTTAGTCCGGTGAATGCAAGCGGCGGTTCATACCCGCTCAGCTTAATATCTTCCGGTTGAAAGGAAATAAATCCGTTAATCCCGCCAAAGTACATAGTTCCGTTGCGGGATTTATACGCAGCATTCATCGCAAAATCATTGCTGATGAGCCCGTCACTTTTATTAAATCTTTTCATCACCTTTGTTGCGGGCTTGTAGTAGAGAAGACCGTTTCCCGTCCCCATCCACAAATTTCCCATATTATCCGCCAGCACACTCACAGCACCTCTCACATATCCACCTCCTTTTATTGCCAAAGGATAAAGAGGTTTATCACTGTCAAAGCGGAATCCCACCATGGCACTGCTGTTGCAGTTCAGATACACATCTCCGTTATCCGTTATAACCGGCATGGTGAAGGCCACCCCGGCATCAGGTCTGATGGTTGAAAAAGATCCCCGCTTCCTGTCAAAACGGATTATCCCGAATATCCCGTTACCGCTGAAATAACTGACTCCGTCCTTATCAAAAACGGGCAGCCAGATTTGATTATCCGGAATGGCACTGGGGTCATCAGGGTTATATAAAAATTTAATTATTCCGGCGGTGCTGTAATTATATATATTCAGGCCGCCGCCGTATGTGCTTATATATATTTCCCCGTCCGGACTTTCCGTAATTGCCGTTATCCTTTTGGCACTGACCGCATTAACCCCGCTTCCGTAAGGAAAATGGACAGTCTGCCCTGTTGGAACATGATACCGGTAGAGCCCGTCGGAATATGTGCCTATCCACAAATTATCACGCGAGTCGCAATAAAGAGTTGTTATTTCCCTGCCGGTATTACTGCCGGTACGCTTTAAAGGCCGGGAATCAAATGCAGACGTCCGCGGATCAAACCGGTACAGCCCTCCGTCCAAAGTGCTCACCCATATATACCCCTTTGAATCTTCAGCAAAAGCGGTTACATCGTTCTCTGTGATATATTTCTGTGCAGCCGTGAACCTCTGAAATCTTCTGAATTTTTGTGCCGACTGATGCAGAACTGAAATTCCGTCACCCCAGGATCCAAACCACATTGATTGCGACCGGTCCATAATGATACTCTTCACCCCCTTATCGGTAGCAAAGGTCCCGTCCTCTCCTTTTATTTTTCTGTATTCAAAAAATTCATCCTTTTTAATATCAAACAAGAGAAGTCCTGCATTTCTGCTTCCGGCCCACAATCTTCCCCCAGAATCAAAACAAAGCGTTAAAAACTGCAGCCCGGAAAACTCTCCCGGCCGGTTATATTTAGTATATATCGTGGATTTTCTGCTGCTGAGGACAAATTTCACAATCCCTCCGGTGCTGCCCCTCCCCCAGTAATCACCGGTCGCCATCCATAATACATCCGGATTTCCCGGTTCTAGGACCAGTGCATTAATGCGGTTATTCCACTCCCCGGGCTTCTGTTCACACTGATATATCGAAGTAAACTCACCGTTTCTTTTATTAAACACATGTAAGTTTGCCGATGTTAATAACAGTTTTGTTGTATCTCCGGGGTACGGTATCATGGCAAGGATATCCGGCGTGTCATGCTGAGAAACAGGTATGGGATAAAGGGTCCGCTCGCCCGTGATAATTGAATATTTAACAAGATATCCCGCATAGGTGGTCATCCATAGAATGGTGGAATCAGCGGGGTCGTTGAGAATCTTGTACACAGGGGATTCTATTTCTGCCTCAACAGGCGGCGGCATTCTTACAACTTCACCCGTTTTCCGTATATACTTATTCAGCCCTGCAACCGTGCCTATCCAGATATTCTTTTCAAAGTCCTCTGCCACATTATATATCTCGTTGGCAAATAAACCGGTAGTATCATCCGCCTGACGCTGGAATGTAACAAAATCCCGTCCGTCAAAATACTGCACTCCGTCTTCCGTGCATATCCACATAAAACCGAAGGAATCCTGATACATGGAATTAACAGAAAAACCGGTTAACCCCTCTGCCAGTGTCAGATTATTAAATTTATAATGCTGTTTTTGTGCAAAAGTGTGCCCCGCACCGGACAGAATAAAAACAACTGCTAATGTAATTATCAGCGCAAATCTCATATCACTGCATCCCCTGTATTCCGTATCATTTTCATCTCTCTTTTCTTCTTGTTTGCATAGAAGCAATTTGTATTTATCAGGTACGGTTCCAAAAGCCGCATTACTATTCCTTACAGCCGCTTAATTAAGACCGCAGTAATGTCATCGCTTTGAGCCGCGCCGGCACTGTGCACCTGCACATCCGCGATTATTTTTTGAACAAAATCCTTTGCCCCGAGAGTCCTGTTCTCCCCGGCAAATGAGGTCATCCGTTCATCTGAATATAAATCCTCCTCAAGGTTCATCGCCTCAGGTATGCCATCAGTATATA